>JBGTEU010000347.1:0-15040 GCA_041747595.1 Bythopirellula sp. | reverse complement strand
TTCGATTCGCTACAGCGAAGACGCCATTAAGGACAGCATCCCCGAGTTCTTGCTCCGACTGTGGAATGTGTACAGCTTCTTTACGATCTACGCGAATATCGATGGATTCAATCCGGCTGGCGAGCTCGCTTCAGCGAGCGGCGCAGCCGCGAATCAACTCACACCGGGCGAACTCTCTAAAGCAAAATCCTATCGCCCCATCGCCGAGCGAAACGAACTCGACCGCTGGGTGCTGGGCGAGCTTTACGCCACGTGCGCGACGGTCGTCGAGCGGATGGATGCTTACGACAACTATGGCGCGTGTCAGGCGATCACGGCGTTTGTCGATGGGCTCTCAAACTGGTACGTCCGCCGCAGCCGGGATCGCTACTGGGCGAAGGAAACGCGCTCGCCGGATAAGCTCGACGCCTATTGGACGCTTTACGAGTGCCTGATCACGACGAGCAAGTTGATCGCCCCCTTCGTGCCGTTTCTCGCGGAAAAGTTATGGCAGGATTTGGCGGTCGCCGTGTTTGGTAGCGCCGTGCCCGAAAGCGTGCATTTGTGTGACTATCCCGTGGGGGATGCGAAGATCGACAAGGCACTCTCCGAGCAGATGGATTTGGTACGGCTTGTTTCTTCGCTCGGCCGGCAAGCACGCAGCGCGGCGGAATTAAAAGTGCGTCAGCCGCTCGCCAAGGTGGAAGTCATTTTGGCCGACCCCACGCACCGCACATGGCTGGAAGAACATGCGGGGGTAATCGCCGAGGAGCTCAACGTCAAAGCGGTCGAATTCACGGACTCGCCAGAAAAGTACGTGGATCACGAGGTGTTGCCGAATTTTAAATTGCTGGGGAAGAAGCTCGGCAAACTGATGCCGAAAGTGAAGGGCGTGCTTGCCCAGCAAAGCGGCTCAGAACTTTTGGCCAACATCCGCGACAACGGAAAGATCGACATCGTGATCGACGGTCAAGCCGTTGCGTTGACGGCCGAGGAAGTCGAGATTCGTATCCAGGCGAAACCCGGTTGGACCTCGGCGAACGACAAAGGCGTGGTGGTCGTTCTCGCCACGGAGATCACCGAGGAGTTGCTGGCCGAAGGGTGGATGCGCGATTTGGTGCGGGTCATCCAAGACCAACGCAAGGAAATGGGTTGCGATTTCACGGATCGGATTCAGCTGGCTGTGGTGAGCGAATCCCCTGAGCTGCAGAAGGCGGTGGGCAACTTCCGCGAGTATGTCATGAAAGAAACATTGGCGAGCGCGCTGGAATCCAAGCCCCTCGCCGGTGCTGCCGCGACATCGGCTAAGATTGGCGACGCCGAGGTGGAACTCTATTTGCAGGTGGCGCCGTGAGTCGCATGCCCGCCAAGCCGATGAAGTTGGCCGTATTGATTTCCGGTGGGGGTCGCACGCTCAAGAACCTGCTCGACCTAGCGGAGGAAGGGCAATTGCCCGTCGACGTGCAACTCGTGATTTCGAGTTCCGCGAAGGCAGGTGGTTTGCAGTTTGCTCGCGAGGCGGATATCGAAACCGCCGTGATTGAGCGGCAGAAATTCACGGGTGATGCCGAATACGGCACGGCGATCTTCGACGCCTGCCGCGCGGCGGAAGTCGATTACGTGGTGATGGCGGGGTTCTTGAAACTCGCCCCCGTGCCGGAGGATTTCGCGGGGCGGGTCATCAACATTCACCCAGCGTTGATTCCCGCGTTTTGCGGTCCCGGCATGTATGGCCATCACGTTCACCAAGCGGTGCTCGATTACGGTGCGAAGGTCACCGGCTGCACGGTGCATTTCGTTGATAACGAATACGACCGTGGGCCGATCATTTGGCAGCAGCCCGTGCCGGTGTTCGACGACGACACGGCGGAGACATTGGCCGCCCGGGTGTTCTTGGTTGAAAAAGAAGCCTATCCGCACGTGCTGAAATTGCTCGCCGCGGGTAAGATTCGTGTGGAGGGGCGGAGGGTGACGATCGTTAGCTCCCCTAGGGGTTAGTCTGCCGCTAAGCCGCAAGCGGCTGGGAATCGAGGACGAATTTATGTCCGACGCGGAACATATCAAAGCGGAAATCTGTGCCGTCGGCCGGCGGATGTGGCAACGCGGACTCGTGGCGGGCAGCGACGGCAATATCAGCGTTCGGCTCAACGAGCAACAGATTCTCTGTACGCCCACGATGTGTTCCAAGGGTGTTTTGGAGCCCGCGGACATCTGCCTGCTCGACGTGAGCGGCGAACAACTTGCGGGAGAGAAGCGGCGATCGAGCGAAGTGCTTCTGCATTTGGAAATCTTGAAAGCACGGCCCGACGTGATGAGCGTCGTGCATTGTCATCCGCCTCATGCCACGGCGTTTGCGATCACGGGCCGTTCGGTTCCGATGGGCGTGATGGCCGAGGCCGACGTGTTTTTGGGCGACGTGCCCCTGGTGCCGTATGAAACTCCCGGAACGGCGGCATTCGCGCAGACGATTTTGCCGTTCGTGCATGATTCCAATGTATGCTTGCTCGCCAATCACGGTGCGGTCACTTACGGGCCGAGTTTGGAACAAGCGTACAATTTGATGGAAGTGCTCGATGCGTATTGCCGGATTTTGTTATTGTCGGAGTCGCTGGGTTCGGTCCGACCAATGTCACAAGAGCATCGTGGGGCGCTGGCTAAGATTCGGCACCGGGGTGGCTTCGTACCGCCGAGCAAAGGGGAATCGCCGAGGAAATAACCTCTATCTCATTCCGACAGGAGTTCTGCGACGCGAGGAATCTGGGTTCATTGCTTTCACGTTTTCAATGCGAGAGCAAGCGGGAACCCAGATTCCTCGGTCGGCAAGCCTCTCTCGGAATGACATATAACGGACCGTAAGAAGATTTGAGTAAGTATTCATGGCAATTGAAACCGACCAACTCGATGTGATTGCCGTGGGGGCGCATCCCGATGACGTCGAGATTGCCTGCGGCGGGACGCTCGCCAAGCTTGTGCAGCAAGGCTACCGTGTGGGGATTATTGATCTCACCGATGGCGAACCCACGCCGGGCTCATCGGGGCCCGAGGAACGGCTTGCCGAGGCCAAAGCCGCGGCGGCGGCGCTGGGAGTACAGGTTCGGCTGACGCTCGATTTACCCAATCGCAAGCTGTTTGATTCCTATGAAGCGCGGGTGAAGCTGGCCATCGAGTTCCGGCGGTATCGGCCGAGGCTGGTGTTGGGCCTCGGCGAGAAAACGCCGCTCGCTTCGCCCGACCATTGGCAGGCGATGCAAATCACCGATGCGGCCGTGTTTTATTCGCGACTGACCAAGTGGGACGTCGACTTCACGAATTTGCCACCCCATGCAATCGCGGCTCAATTGTATTTCACGTTGGAATCGCACCGCACGACGCCGCTTGAGGGCGGGGCACAACTCGTCGTCGATATTAGCGACACACTCGAAGCAAAACTCGCCTCGGTGCGGTGTTACAAGACGCAATTCCCCGCCGCCAAGCAATATATTTTTCCGCGGATCGAAGCGACGGCCTACCAATTGGGGCACGCCGCCGGTTTTGAAGCGGGGGAACTCTTGGTGAGCCCGCGCACCTTGGGCACGACAAATCTCATGCAGACGCTGTTTGAGTAGAATCCCCCTCCCCTAACCCCTCCCCAGCGTACTGGGGAGGGGGATTATGGATTCTTACCCAAGGAATCGCGGATTTCGCGGAGCAGGAGAATGTCTTCGGGGATTGCCGCGGGTGGTGCATCTTCCGTTTTCTTGAGTGAGTTCATCACCTTGACCATCGCAAAGATCGCGGCCGCGACGATCACGAAGTCGAGCACGTTCTGCGCAAAGGCGCCCCAACCGAGATAAGCCCCGCCGGCTTCTTTGGCCGCCGCGAGCGTGGCCGGTTTATCGCCCTGTCCGAGCCAAATAAATTGGTCGATAAAATTGACTCCGCCCGTCAGTTTGCCCATAACCGGCATGATCACGTCGCCGACCAGCGAGCTCACGATCTTACCAAACGCACCACCGATAATGATACCAACGGCCATGTCGAGCACGTTGCCACGCATGGCGAACTCTTTGAATTCCTTGATCATGCCCATGATCCATTCTCCATTGTTTCGAGGGAAGATAAAACACAGCCACGCGTGGCGATTGCGATCCAGATGGTTCTAATCTTTCACCGTCGTGAGCCGCAAGAGTCTTAAGACGGCTTCCAGATCGGCGGGGAACACGGCGCGAAATTCATACGGTTCGCCCGAGATAGGATGAGCGATCCGTAAAACATGGGCGTGCAGGGCCTGGCGGTTGAGAACCACGTCCGCTGGTGAGCGATCAGCTTCAAGGTGTTTCATGCGAGTCATGTTGCGGAGCTCTTCGAGCGTCAGCCGCGCGCGTCCCCCATAAAGCTTGTCGCAGAGCACGGGGCAGCGAATGGATTCGAGGTGCAACCGAATTTGATGCGTGCGGCCCGTTTTGGGAAAACAATGGATCAGGGCGAACCCACGGTAGCGTTCGGCAACTTCGTAAAACGTTTGAGCGGCGCGGCTCGTGGCATGATTGGCTAAAAGGGCCATTTTCTCGCGATGTGAGGGGTGGCTGGCAATGGGGAAGTCAATGATGTCGCGATCGCGGTCGGGACTTCCCATCACGATGGCCAGATACTCTTTACCGACCGTGCGGTTTTGAAATTGCTCGGAGAGCTTTACATGCGCCGCGTCGGTTTTCGCGATCACCATGACGCCACTTGTGTCGCGGTCGAGTCGGTGGACGATGCCGGGGCGGATTGCACCGCCGTGCTGACTCAGCTGGCCAAAGTGGTGGACAAGTGCGCTCGCCAACGTGCCGGACCAATGGCCCCGTGCCGGATGCACAACCATGCCGGGGGGTTTGTTGACGACGGCAATCGCGTCGTCTTCGTAGAGAATGTCGAGCGGAATCGGTTCCGGCTCGGGACCCACGGCAGGGGGCGGAGGCAGCGTGAATTCAATTTTCTGTCCGGTTGCGACCCGGAGCGCGGCCTTCTCTGCGACGTCGTTGACAAGTGTTGTGCCGGTGTCGATTCCCCGTCGAATTCTCACCCGGCTAACCTGCGGAATCTGTGCCGTGAGAAAGACGTCGAGACGTTGGCCCGAGGCTTCGGGGGGAACAACAAAATGAAATTTCTCTTGCTGCGAAGCCGTGACGAATTCGTCGAGCGTGAAATCGTCGGCATCGTCATCGGCAGGGAGTGGCTCGACTTCGTCGGCGTTCATTGCCCCGCCGCATTGCTGGCCGGTGACTGAGTTTCGTCAGTTTGTGCGTCGTCAGTTTGTGCGTCGTCCGTTTGTGATTCGTTGCCGTCGGGTTCGGAAGTTTCCCCAGCACTGTCAGAGTCACTCTCTGCAGGAATAGCGTTGTCGGTACCGGTTTCGGTTCCCTCACCTTCGCCATAACGGTTTTCATTGCTCGAACCGCCAGTCGAACTGCTGAGAATTTCTTCGAGAGTGCGGGTGTCATTGAGCGGATTGCTGGACGGCATCGGAGCGGGGATATCGGCGTCGAAGTTGGGCCGTGTGCCTGGGATGGCACCGGTCCCTGAAGTTTCCCGTTTGGGAAGCTCCGCGGTGGTCAGCCAGTTGTAAGCTTCCTTCACTTTGTCAGATTCCACTTGTTCCGCGCGGTTTTCCGCGAGCGGCGTGAGATCGCCCTTCACGCGTTGATATGCCGCTCGAGCTTCATCGAGTTTGCCTTGCATTTCCAGGGCTTGCGCAAGTCCGAAGCGAGCGCGGTCCTGCAATTGGGGATTGCCGGAGTCGTTGGCAAGCGCTTGATAAATTTCCTGGACCTTTTCGAGTCGGCTCATCGTCGCGGCGCGATCGACGAGAAAGGATTGCGAGGCCAACAGCAGTTGCCGATCACACCATGCTAGGTATGCCCATTCGGGGACGGGCGTGCCGGCGTATTCTTCGTTTTCGGCGAGTAGCTTCATCGAGTTCAACTCGGGATCGCTCGAATAGGAAGCGAGTGTGTACTCGTCCCACGCCGCTTCCTCGGTGGCCGAAGTAGCACTTCCCCATTCCATCCACAGGAATGCCAGCACCGCAACACCGAATAGCACGAGCGCGATCTGTGAGGCATAGGGCTTGGCACGGTCGAGCCAAGCCTGCACTCGGACGGCAAGCTCGTTGGTTTCCAAATCGTGACGGCGTTCGGATTTCATAGCGTATTCTGTTCGTAGAAAGGACAAGTTGGGCGTGATAAGTCGGTACAAGCGATCTCCGAAGTGTAGAAATTGCAGCCCCTTAGCGTCAAGGCTGTTGGCAGAACGCGTGAATCCGCATGAATCGCGGAGTCCTTTTCCTGAGGGTGCCTGCGGGCTACGATCCAAGGTTCGCGCATCCAATTTTTCGCCAAACAATCCGTGCAATGTCCGAGAAACTCAATTCGCCGCAGTTGGAAGCCGTTCGCACCCTGCGGGGACCGCTGCTGGTATTGGCCGGGGCTGGCACGGGAAAAACGCGGGTTGTCACCTATCGCATCGCGGAATTAATTCGCACGGGGACGCGGCCGGAACGCATTCTGGCGGTGACCTTCACCCGCAAGGCCGCGGGCGAAATGCTCGAGCGGGCCGGGAAACTTCTCAGCGGCAAGAAGAAACAGCAATCGCGTCCGCTGATTTCCACCTTTCATTCGCTTTGCGTGAGAGTGCTGCGTCGGCATATCGAAAAGCTTGGGTATCCGAAGCCGTTCACAATTTGCGACCGAGGGGATCAAGAGGGGGAAGCCCGCGCGGCACTTCGCGAGATCCGCTGTCCCGATCAATCGCTGCGACCGGGAGATTTGCTGGCGATTGTTAGTCAATGGAAAAACAAATGTTACGAACCTTCGCGGGCCGCTTCGGTGGCGGACAGCGATAAGGAACATCTCGCCGCTGCGGCCTATCGGCGTTATCAGGAGCATTTGCGCTCCAAAGGAATGGTCGACTTCGACGATCTGTTGCTGCTAACCCAACAATTGTTCGCGAAGTTTCCAACCGTGCGGCGCGAGGAGGCTGGACTGTTCGATCACGTGTTGATCGACGAATATCAAGACACCAACCAGAGCCAATATCAGATTGTCAGGGGGCTGGCGATGGGCCACCGAAATCTGTGCGTGGTCGGAGACGATGATCAGTCGATTTACGGTTGGCGGGGTGCCGAGGTGCAACACATTTTGCGGTTTCAGCAGGATTGGCCCGAGGCGAAAGTCGTGCGGCTCGAAGACAACTACCGTTCGACCGCGGCGATTCTCAGTTATGCCAACACATTGATCGCCTTCAATCGCTTGCGGCACGAAAAGGTTTTGCGGGCCGCCCGGCCCAACGGCCAACGTCCACGGGTCATGCAACTGCAGGATGAAACCGACGAGGCGGAGAAAGTCGTGGCCGACATCCAGCGCGTGCTCGCCGAGCCAGGGGTAAGAGCGCAGGATTTTGCGATCCTCTGCCGGACAAATGAACAGCCCCGGGCGTTTGAGACGGAACTCCGCCGCGCGAAGTTGCCGTATGTGCTGCTGGGAGGGATGAGTTTCTTCGATCGTAAGGAAATTCGTGATTTGCTCGCGTATTTAAAAGTCATCGAGAATCCGCGGGATGAGCCGGCATTGTTGCGGATCATCAACACGCCGGCGCGGAATATCGGGGCCTCGACAGTCAAGCAATTGGTGGCCGCGGCGACGGCGCAGGGGAAGTCGGTTTGGGAAGTGATTCCCCAGTCGCTCAAAATTGGCCTCAATACAGGGGCGGTTGAAGCGGTCCAGAAATTTCAGCAATTGATCGCAACACTGCAGAAGGCTAAAGAAAAGCTTTCGATTGCCGAGCTTGTGAGCGAAGTGATTGCCCAGACCGGTTATCGCCGCGAACTTGACCGGCAGTATCCCGATCCCAATGACCGGGAAGCACGCTCGGCGTCGCTCGAGGAAATCGTCAATGCAGCAGCCTCGTATGAAGCGCACACGAAGAAACCGACGCTACAAGAATTCCTCGATGACATTGCCCTGGGAGGCCGCGACACCGGTGACGACAAGGAAAATCAACTTCAAAACAATGCCATTGCGTTGATGACCTTGCACTCGGCCAAGGGATTGGAATTTCCCTACGTGTACATGGTCGGCATGGAAGAGGGAATTTTACCTCACAAGCGGTCGGTGGAAATCGAGGGGGACGCCATCGACGAGGAACGCCGCCTTTGTTACGTGGGGGTCACCCGCGCGCAGGAACAACTGACTCTGTCGTTCGCACTCACGCGCCGAAAATGGGGCAAACCCCGTGACACCGTACCGAGTCGATTTTTGTACGAGATGACGGGGCAAGCGGAGAATGCAAGAAAGGGGGAGGGGGGACGGCGGAAGGCGGAAGGGGGAAGACGGCCCGCGTCGCGCTAGCCTTGTTGTAGCGCGACATGGCATGGTAAGTGCTCCTAAATTATTGCCGTAGAATTAGGCTTTCAATCATCACGCCGAGCGGAGGTCACGTAGTCGATGCCGTTTTTTCCAAGCGTGACAATTCGCAATCTTCAGCCGGAAATGATGGATCAGCCGGATCTCGAGGCGATCCGGCATCGGCAAGCGTTGCGCGGTTTGGCGAGGATCAATTTTTGGAGCCAGAGCGCCAGTATTTTTTGGAGGCCGCTCCGCGAGTTGCAACGAGAGACGGGGAAGACCCTTCGCATCCTGGACGTTGCCTCGGGGGGCGGTGATGTGCTTTGTCGTCTGGCACGCAAAGCGCAGCGCGCAGCGGTGCCCATGGAATTTTGCGGATGTGACAAGAGTTCCGTGGCGATCGAGTACGCCCGGCAGGAGGCTCGGTGCTCACGCGTGAACATCGATTTTTTCACGGCCGATGTTTTGAACCGACCCCTGCCGTCGGGCTTCGATGTCATCATCTGCTCGCTGTTTTTGCATCACCTCACCGAAGAGCAGGCCACGTTGTTGCTTAAGAAGATGTCCGACCAAGCGGAGAGCATGATTTTGATCAACGACCTCCTGCGGAGTCGAAGCGGATGGTTGTTGGCGTACGTCGGCACGCGATTTCTGTCGCTTTCTCCCGTGGTGCACTATGATGGGCCACGTTCCGTGGAAGGGGCTTTCAACCGCGAGGAAGTTCGCCGGCTTGCCGAGCGTGCGGGGCTTATGGGAGCAACGATTACGAAATGCTGGCCGCAACGATTCCTGCTTAGCTGGAGAAAGGGCGTGCCCGCACCATGATAAGTTTTGGTGAAGTGACAAAACGTACGTGGGACGTGTTGGTGGTCGGTGCGGGTCCCGCCGGCGCATTGGCCGCCCGGCAAATTGCTTTGGAAGGGGCCTCGGTGCTGCTTGTGGACCGTGCCACGTTTCCAAGATGGAAAGTGTGCGGGTGTTGTCTCAATGGATCCGCGTTGGCGACGCTTGCCTCCGTGGCCCTTGCAGATTTACCCGAGCAACTGGGAGCGGTGCCATTGAGGAAATTGTCGGTAGCCGCGCGTGGTTGTCGAGCAGAGATTCCCTTGTCGAGTGGGGTTTCGCTCTCGCGGGAAGCGCTCGATGCCGCGCTGATTCAAGCAGCCAGGGCGAGTGGCGTGGAATTCTTGCCGGAGACAAATGCCTCGCTCGGTTTGGTAGCTGGCGACTACCGCGAGGTGATGCTTGCTCATGCAGGTCAACAGATTACCGCGAAGGCCAAATTGGTTTTGGCTGCCGATGGACTGGGAGGCAAACTGCTCGCCCGGCAGGATGATTTCTCGGCCGGAGCAGAAAAGAAATCACGTATCGGCGCTGGGGTTGTGTTGCCCACAAGGCCCCCATTCATTCCTCCGGGCACCGTGTTCATGGCTTGTTCGAAGGGGGGCTACGTCGGCCTGGTAGGTTTAGAGGATGGCCGCCTGGATGTTGCCGCGGCTTTTGACCGACAAACAGTTCTCGACGCCGGTGGACCGGGGAACGCGGCGGCGAATATTCTCGCGGAAGTTGGTTGGCCTGTGCTCGACGGACTTGCTGACGGACCGTGGCGTGGCACGGCGGCATTGACCCGCCAAGCCTCGCGATTGTCGTGTGAGCGTGTGCTCGTCCTCGGCGACGCAGCCGGATATGTCGAACCATTTACTGGCGAAGGAATCGCCTGGGCCCTGGCGTCGGCCGTCGCGGTTACGCCCCTGGTGATTCGGGCCGCCGAGCAGTGGGATGCGACCATCAGCAGTGAGTGGTCCAGAACACTGCAAGAAACGGTACGAAATCGGCAGATTTTGTGTCGCGTTGTGGCACGGGCATTGCGTTATCCCGCCCTAGTTCGCATGGTATTAAAGTTGCTAAAGTTTAAGCCGTCGCTGGCGATGCCGGTCGTGCGACGATTGAATGCCCCTGTCCATCTCCGTTGAGGCCGAAGTCATGTCGCTGGCAATCCTGGGCCTGGGAACGGCTTTACCTGACGCCGTTATCGATAAGCACGACGCGCTCCTACTGGCACGATCGCTATGCAACGGTACCGAGCAGCAAGAAACTTGGCTCGCGGCAATTTACGAAGGCTCGGGAATCAGCACGCGGCGATTTTGCCTGGGAGACCAGGTGGTTCGTGACGTCGTCGAAGGGACAAACTATTCCGGTTCGGTTTTTCTTCCCAAAAAAATACCCGGCGACCGCGGACCGACAACCGGTGAACGGATGGAGCTTTATGCCCAATTGGCTCCACCGCTTGCCCTCACCGCCGCGCGGGTCGCACTCGAACAAAGTCGAACGGAGCCCAGCGAAATTACTCATGTGGTTACGGTTTCCTGCACCGGCTTCGTGGCGCCTGGTGTCGATCAAGCGTTGATTGAAGGATTGTGCTTGCCGAGAGGCGTCGAGCGCACCCACGTCGGCTACATGGGCTGCCATGGGGCGCTCAATGGCCTGCGGGTCGCCCGGGCCTACGTCGACGCGAATTCCGAGGCGCGAGTTTTGCTCTCCGCTGTGGAACTCTGCTGCCTGCATTACTATTACGGTTGGGATCCGCAAAAGATTATCGCCAACGCCCTTTTTGCCGACGGTGCCGCGGCAATGATCGCCGGGCCCGCAAACCTTATTTCCGAAGAAGCTTGGCGTCTCACCGCGACGGGCACGTGCTTGTTTCCCGATTCGGCAGACGCGATGACTTGGATCATCCGGGATCATGGTTTTGAAATGACCCTGTCGAAACAGGTACCCGCCGTCATTGCCGAGGGGTTGCGGCCCTGGTTGGAGCATTGGCTGGGTGCCAAGGGTTTGACGGTGGAGGATGTGAAGTCCTGGGCCGTCCATCCGGGCGGGCCGCGGATACTCGACGCCGTCGAGGAATCGCTTGAACTAGGTTCTGATCTTGGTTCGCAAGGACTCACCACTTCACGCGAGATTCTCGCCGAGTGTGGCAATATGTCGTCCCCGACCATCCTTTTCATCATTAATCGGCTGCGGCAGCAAGAAGCACCTCTGCCATGCGTAGCACTTGGCTTTGGCCCTGGGCTCACGTTGGAAGCCGCGTTATTCGAATAACAGAATTGTCGTAGAGTTTGCATGAATCAACCTTCCTTCTGAATCCGAGATCAACAGTACCGTGGATAAGTTTCCCCTAGCGCGGAATGCAGCCGTTGTCACACTGGTTGTGCTTGCTTTGTTGGCCTTGGCGATTCTGCTCTGGCAGATTAAGCAAGTGTTTTTGATCGTCTTTGGAGCCGCTTTGATTGCCATCTTTTTTCGAGCCGTCGCCGAAGGCATTTCGGATTTTACTCGCCTGCCTTACGGATGGTCGCTTGCGGTTGGCTTCTCGGCGTTGGTGCTGTTGGTAGCGGGCGGAATCTACATAAGTGGCGCACCGATTGGCGATCAAATGACTAAGCTCTCTGACGAAATCCCACGATCGTTGGAGAAGATTGGCGAAAGCATTCGGCAGTATTCGTGGGGCGAGAGTTTGTTGAATCAAATGCCCGATTCGGCAAAAGATCTGCCGGTCACGGGCAAGGAAGCAACTTCCTTTGCTGCCGATATTCTGACATCGCTGACAGGGGGGTTGGGGATGGCAATACTTATCATGTTCTTATCACTTTATTTTGCCGCGAGCCCCTCGACTTACAGCGACGGTGTGATCCGGCTCTTTCCCCCTTCCAAGCGACCTCGAATTCGCGAAGTTCTTCACGAATCGCACGTGACCTTAAAGTGGTGGATTCTAGGAATCATGGTTTCCATGGCCTTTGTGGGGATCCTGACCACGATCGGCTTGTCCCTGTTGGGAATACCGCTTCCGTTTGCACTTGGTGCCATAGCGGCCGTGTTGACGTTTATCCCAAACATCGGGCCCGTTGTGTCGGCTGTACCCGCGATGCTGCTTGCGTTTGTTCAATCACCCATGTGGGCGGTTTATGTAGGCATCCTCTATTTGGCAATTCAAACCGTGGAGAGCTATTTAATCACTCCACTCATTCAGAAACGAGCCGTATCACTGCCACCGGCACTGACTATTTTAGCGCAAGTGGGAATGGGTCTCCTGTTCGGTATACCGGGAATCGTGTTGGCCAGTCCCATGACCGCCATGGCGATTGTCGTCGTGACAAAGCTCTATATCGAAGATACGCTCGAACAAAACCGTTAACTCCAGAACTGCCGGTCGAGCATCCGATAGTTGATCGCTTCGCTGATATGCTCGACGCCAATCTTGTCGGCCCCATCGACGTCGGCAATCGTGCGAGCTACCCGAAGAACCTTGTCGTGTGCGCGGGCCGAAAGGCCGAGTTGGTCGACGCTTTGTTCCAGTAGCTTCTGACATGTGGCATCGAGAGGACACGTTTCGCGGAGTTGCCGTGACGACATTTGAGCGTTCGTCCGTGTACGGGTGCCGGCAAATCGCGCGGTTTGACGAGCACGCGCGGCTAGAACCGATTCTTTCATGGATTCGCTGCTTGTGCCATTGGTCCGCGATGCAAGCTCGCCATAAGGCACGGCGGGGACCTCAATGTGGATGTCGATGCGGTCAAGCAAGGGACCGCTGATTCGAGACATGTAGCGTTCGATTTGAGGGACCGTGCAATGGCACTCGCGGCGACGATCGTTGCGATAACCGCAGGGACACGGATTGAGCGATGCGACCAACATAAAGTCCGCGGGGAATTCGCTGGAGCTCAATGCCCGGCTAATCGACACGCGGCCGTCTTCCAAGGGTTGCCGCAAGACTTCGAGCGTTTGACGATGAAACTCGGGGAGCTCATCAAGAAACAGCACCCCATTGTGCGCGAGACTGATTTCGCCGGGCGAAGGAATCGAACCCCCACCCACCAGCCCCGCGTTGCTGATCGTGTGATGCGGCGCGCGATAGGGCCGCCGCGCAAGCAGCGGCTTGCCTCGAGGGAGCTTTCCCATCGCACTGTAAATCCGAGTCGTCTCAATAGATTCCTCGGCAGTAAGGCAGGGGAGAATCGTCGGCACACGCTTGGCAAGCATCGTCTTACCGGAGCCCGGTGGCCCAACCATCAGCAGATTATGATTTCCCGCCGCGGCGAGAGTGATTGCCCGCTTGGCCATTTCCTGGCCGCGGACATCGGCGAAGTCGACCTCGTAACCGCCAAGCTTTTCAAAGAGTTCTTCGAGTTGCGAAGGGGTTGGTTCCAAAGGCAAATGCCCCGCGAAGAACGCAGCCGCCTGGGCGAGGCTGTCGACGGCGACGACTTCGATGTTTTCGACGACGGCCGCTTCAGGGGCATTGGCACTGGGAACAACGATGCCCCGAAAGCCCATGCTCGCCGCGGACATTGCCATCGAGAGCGCCCCCTTGATCGGGCGGGTTTGACCATCGAGGGCGAGCTCCCCCGCCACGGCATAGTGATTAAAGAGATCGGAATCGAGTTGCCCACTGGCGGCAAGCAGTCCCAGCGCGATCGACAAATCAAACGACGCGGCCTGCTTAGGGAGTTCTGCAGGTGCAAGATTTATCACGACCCGGTTTTGCGGCCGCACGTAACCGCTATTCACCAACGCCCGCTCGATCCGATGGGTGCTCTCCTTGACCGCAGCCTCTGGCAGACCCACGAGCAGCACCTTCGGCATCGCCGCGGGGGAGACGTCGACTTCGACTTCCACGGCAAGGGCCTCGATTCCCAGGAGCGAGAGGGTATGCAATTTGGCAAGCATGTTTTCTCCACCACGAATTGTACGAATAGCACGAATAAAAAGGGGGATCAACGAACGATGCATCCGACGATTTGAAAGCCTTCTTCCTCTAAAACAATCTTCTCTTGCTAGAATCAACTGGAGACTGATTCGTGCAATTCGTTTGATTCGTGGTTCCCTCTGCCGGCGACAGGGTATGCAGTTTGGCGAGCATGTTTTCTCCACCACGAATTGTACGAATAGCACGAATAAAAAGGGGGATCAACGAACGATGCGTTCGTAGATGAGGCTCGGGTACTGTCCGAAATTGACAAGAATTCCGAGTTTGTAACCCGTTGCTTTCAGATAGTTATGGACTTGTGCCCGATGCTCGTCTGTGAGACGTGAGACGGCTTTGATCTCGAGAATAATCTTTCCATAGCAGACGAAATCAGATTTGTAAGAAGTTTCCAATAGGAAGGTTTTGTATCTTAATTGCAAAGCTTGTTGATCAAGAAAAGGTATCGCCTGATCGCGTAACTCTAGAACTAGAGACTCCTGGTAAACTGGCTCCAGGAAACCACAACCCAGATTGTTGTAAACTTCGAAGCACGCACCCACTAATCGAAAGCTCTCCTCTCGGAAAACAATCTTTTCTTTGCCGGAATTAACTGGAGTCTTATTCGTGCAATTCGTTTGATTCGTGGTTCCCAACGTCATGGACAGGTCTCCACAGGATTGTGTACGCCTGTTCAGTATTCTGCAAGGTCGGCCAGAAATTGCAAGTAGAATTTGAAAAAATGCTTGGAATTCTTGGTTTGGGGTGATTTTTGCCCGGGAAGTGCTGCCAAGGATTCACGGTAGAGACCTTCACGCTCGCCGCCTAGTCGTTGCTTGAATGAGCAATTCGGTGAGAGACCTGATAATCATCATGCAGTACGAGGCGATAGGCAGGCGGTCGCCCATGGCCAGGGAACAGCAGCCCGACGGGATCAAAGGGGGTGGGGTAT
>JBGTEU010000346.1:0-5114 GCA_041747595.1 Bythopirellula sp. | reverse complement strand
CATTTTGCTTCCAGCAATTCGCCCAGATTTTTCAAACCGGCAAACAACGGACGACCCGCCAGAATTTCGATCAACACGTAACCCAAACTCGCCAAGTCCGCTCGCGGGGTGAACTCGTTCCGCTCGAGCATTTCCGGCGCGGCATACTGCGGCGTACAGGTCCGCTGCTCGGGCATGTTGTTGAGCTGCAGCGCCGAACCGATGTCGACGATCTTCGGATGGCCCGTGCGTTTGACCATGATGTTCGAGGGCTTCAAATCGCCGTGGACGATTTCCTCACGGTGCAACGCCGCCAGCGCCGCCAAGCATTGGCGAATGATGGCCACCGCCACGCCTGGCTTGAGCCGGGGACGCACGGGACCGGCAGTCACGATGACGTCGTTGATGTATTTCCAGCGGCGATTGCTGACCCGCTGCTGCACCCGCGAAAACATCGCCGGTGTCAGCAAATTGTCGAGGTCGTAGCCGTCGACCCATTCCATTTCCATGACCCGAATGCGACTCCGCTCGGTGAAGTTTTGCACGTCCAGCAAATTGTCGTGCTGGATCTTGGCCACGCAACTGGCGACCAGGGCGATCCGTTCCATGGCCATGTCGTAACTTTGTTGACAGGCGAACCGCTCGGGCGAAAAAACCTTCAAGGCCACGGGCAAGGTAAAGCCGTCCGACCCACGCCGGTCGGTCAGGTAGACAACTCCCTGTCCCCCCGTCCCCAAGAGCCTGCGAAAGCGCAAATGCTCGGTCCAACCGATGTATTGCGTATTGAGCAAATGCTCGTAGCGCTCATACAGCTCATTGGGACAGCGCCGCGATTGCTCGCCGTCAAAAGTGATAGTCCGCGTTCCTTGCAGAATCGTAGTGGAAGGGTTCATCCGTTACCTGGTTGTGGAGGGAAAGAAAAGATGTCTGGCTCTAGGGTGCAAATCAAATCGTGCCATCGAGTGTGGGCATGGTGGGTCAATCAAGGCCGAGGCGATGGTTCCCCGTCATTACTTCATAATAATCAGGAGCCCGCATGGAGAAAATGATACTCCGCCCCAATGGGGAGGGTCCAGATCGCAATTTTGCGCCAAATCCGGCCGCAATTGAGCTTGCGGGTTCTACTTTTCCAGACGCCTTACGGCGTGAACAGGATTGCACCCGGTTCGGGAAATCCGAGTCGCGTGTCGACGCGGTTGATGAGGGTTTCGCCGGCTTGCCAGCGGCGCGAATTTTCTAAAAAGAGCCGAGTCATGTCGTCGATACGGCTTTTGCGCTGTCCGCCGACGTGCGGAGTGATGATCAGATTGGGAATCTCCCACAGCGGGCTCTCGATGGCGAGCGGTTCCTCCTCGGTCACGTCGAGCGCCGCTCCCCACAAGTGTCCCTCTTGCAGGACTTTGGCGAGATCGCTTTCAACGATGAGCGGGCCCCGTGCCATATTCACCAAGACGGCATCTTTGGGAAGCAAGAGCAACCTTCGCTCGTCGATCATGCCGCGCGTGAGGTCATTCAAAGGTGCGGCGAGAATCAAAATGTCCAGTCGCGGCAAAATCTCATCGAGGGCGTCCGCGGGAAGCAATTCGTCGACTTGAGGCGGTTTGTTTTCCGGATACCAATCGGTGGCCAGAATAGTCGTCTCAAAAGGCTTCAAAACTTTCGCCAAAACACGGCCATTCCCCCCCATGCCGACGATGCCAATGGTCGCCCCATGCAGGTCACGGGTGGGGCGGCGAATAAATTCTCGTTCATTTTTAGCGCGAAAAAAGGCCGGCAAGTTACGAAGTATTCCAGCCAGCAGCGCCATCGTGTGATCGGCAACCTGTTTGGCGAGAACTCCCGAGGCGCTGGTGACGACGATCTCCGAGCCAATCACCGAGGGAACCAGGCAGTGGTCCATGCCCGCCGCCGAGGATTGAATCCACTGCAAACGCCCACCGGCAACAACTTCATCCCACAGGACCGGTACTTTGGCATGCCCGCAATAAATGTCGGCGTGGGGCAATTCCGCGGCGATGCGTTCCTGACCGGCGTCGACGACCTCGCAACCGGGCCAGGCTGCACGGATTTGAGCGAGATGCTGCTCTTCCACGGGATAGCAAAGGACGATGCGCATGTAAGAAAATCGGTGCCTGATGTTGTTTCTTCGGAGGAATGGTGCGGCCAGAAGCCCTAGAGAATTTGTCCCTGACTATCTAAAATCAGGTATTACTTAGATTAACGGGCTATGGCCGTTGAGGGAACGCGCTGGGGTCAGTCTTCTCGCCAACCGAACTGCTTTTCCCACCTTGTTCCACGAACTTGCCGCTCTAAGAACTCCAGGGCGATTACCGAGGTCTGCGATTGTGAGCGAATACAGAACCGCTGAAAAGTACTGTCCGACGTCGGCCGCCTGCTGCGTATGGACCGCGATTGTCGCGCTCGTGTTTCTGCGGCTTTGCGTGGGCTGGCATTTTTTCAGCGAGGGGATTAAAAAAGTCGAATACGATTCCGGCCGAGGAGAATGGAACATGGTGTTCTCGGCGGAAGGATTTCTCAACGGTGCCAAGGGACCTCTCGCCGAATTCTTCCACAATAAAGCACCCTCCACCCACCAATGGCGACCCTCGCTTGCGGTTTCGCGGCAGCTCGATCCCGAAAAGAGCACCAAACTTTCCGCCTGGGTCGCCAGCTACGTCAAACGTCGCCAGGACGAACTGAAGGCCGGCAAAAAAACCGAACCGCAATTCGCCGATTTCTCGCCCGCCGCAACTTGGGGAGAGAACATCACCACAGATTGGCAAGAAACCCTCGAGCGTCTCAGCGACATCAAGTCGCTCAGCAAGGAACAGCGCGAGCAAGCAGAGGCGATTTACAAGAAATACGAACTCTATCTTGCCGACTTTCTGGCCGAGGAAGCCCTGGCCATCGAAGCGTATCAACACGACCTGTGGCGACTGGAACAAGCGAAGCAGGTTCCCGGGTCGGACGAAGTTCCCTTTGAGGTGGCCCGCGTCGCCGCTCAACAGGCCGAGGTCGATCGTGCCCCCAACAAGTGGGTGGCACAGGTGAAATCGTTTGATGAGAGTTTTTCCGATGAGCTTCGCGGCTTGCTCACCACGGCCGAACAGGATTCGGGCATGCAAAAGCAAGTCGACGCGGCCGTGACGAATCCCGAAGCCAAAAGCTTGGCTCGCATGAACGTGTTGGTCACCTGCGTCGTAACAGGAGTGGGCATATGCCTGCTCTTGGGACTTTTCACGCGTGTGGCCGCCGTTGTCGGTGCGTTGTTTTTGTTGTCGGTGATGGCCACGCAACCCCCTTGGGTACCCGGGGCCTACACGTTAGTTTTCTATTATCAATTGGTCGAATTCGCGGCCTGCTTGTTTCTCGCGGCGGTTGGTGCGGGGCAATGGGCAGGACTCGATTTTATTATCCAGGGACTGTGGGCCAGACGCCGCGGAGCCCAGGGAGTTTAAACAGATGAATCTCACGCCCGAAGAAAAAGCCGTCGGCAAACAGAACTTTCTCGAAGCCGCCGGCACGACGCTCAGCAGCACGCGACGCGATTTCCTCAAGGGAACGCTCGTCGGCGGGGCCACCGCCGGTGCCACCATCGGGGCGATGTATTTTGGTTACGGTTCGATCAAGACCGATCGCCTGCGTGTCGGCATCATCGGCACCGGCGACGAAGGGGGCGTGTTGATCGGCGCGCTCAATCCCGAGTACATCGACGTCGTGGCCATTGCCGACATCAGACCCTACAGCATCCACCGCGCATTTCATGGCGACCTTTCCAGCGACGGCACCAAAAAAGCGCGTCCCGGCCTGTGTGACATCTATGGTTGGAAAGATCAGGCCGAAGGCGAAAAGCACGTCAAAATCTACTGCCAAGAAGCAGGGCAGAAATACGACGAACTCATCAACGATCCCGACGTCGAAGCGGTGATCATCGCTCTGCCGTTGCATCTACACGATGTCGCTGCCATCAAGGCGATGCGGGCCGGCAAGCACGTGCTCACCGAGAAGCTGATGGCCCACAGCGTGCGGCAGTGCAAAGAGATGGGCCGTGTCGCCAAGGAAACCGGTAAGATTCTCGCCACCGGCCACCAACGGCATTACAGCATTCTTTACGCGAACGCGGTGGATCAAATCTCCAGTGGCCTCATCGGCGACGTCCACCATATCCGCGCTCAATGGCATCGGGACAATCTTCCCGGCAACGACAGTTGGCAGCCCCCCATGCCGACCGAGATGATGTCCCCCGCTGAGTTTACTGAGTTAGAAAGGGCGGCGAATAAAACAGGAGGTAAGCCGGCTGTCGATGCGCTGCGTCTGGAATACAGGATTCTGAGGGAACTTCATGCGTGGACGAGAACCCGCGATCAACAAACGAACGTTGAAGATATAGAGTTGTGGACACGGAAAGTCGAGCAAAAGCGTCAGCAACTGGAAGATGCCCGCGTCGACGCCGCTGGGTACGGCTACGAGAGCAAAATGCTCACCGAGATTGGCCGCGAACGCACCCCGCTCGAAGAGCTTATTCGTTGGCGGCTGTGGGATCGCACGGGTGGTGGTTTAATGGCCGAACTAGGCAGCCACCAACTCGATGCCGCGAGCATTTTTATCAGTGCCCAGAATCCTGCGCATGAAAAAGTGCTCCCGTTGAGCGTCACAGGCAACGGCAGCCGTTCGCTGTTCCCGGCCGACCGCGACGTTGATGACCATGTCTACACGATCTTTGAATTTCCCGCGGCGGGTTATTATTCCGAGGGCTTCAAAGGCTCGGTGGCCAATCCCAACAAGAAAACGATCGTCACCTACTCATCGATCAATGGCAACGGCTTCGGCGGGTACGGCGAAGTCGTGCTTGGCACGAAGGGGACGCTCATTCTCGATCGCGAGACGGAAGCGATGTTGTACAAGAAGTCGGAGACCCTTACCAAGATCTCCGTCACGGCGGGGGGCGCGGGAGCGGCCATGGACACCTACGAAACGGGGGGCGGCATGGCCGCGGTCGCAACGGCTGCCTTGCCCACTGAAGTGAGCCGCGGTTACAAGGAAGAAATCGAACACTGGGCCTGGTGCATTCGCAATCCATCACCCGAGAATCAACCGAAATGTACGCCCAAGGTGGCGCTCGCCGACGCCGTGAT
>JBGTEU010000345.1:0-2775 GCA_041747595.1 Bythopirellula sp. | reverse complement strand
TGATCACGCCGGTCCCCATGCCATTGACTTGCTTGGAGATCTGCCGGGCTGTTTCGGTGGTTTCGACGACCGACTTCTGGCCTTGGATGTTCACGACCGCGGGGCTCGCGTTGCGAACGGCACGAACGATGGGCGTCATCCGAGCGCTCTCGGCCGCGTCTGCCAATTCTCCTTGAAGGGCCATCTGAACTGAGAAGGCCAACCACACTGCTGAGAGCAGTCGCAGACCGGCGGGGAACAACTTCAGAGCGGCGTCGCGTGGGCGCAGTTCGTGCATGAGGGGTCGTCCGAAAGAGGTAGCTGGCACGCCGGCGCGCCAAGGAGCCAGGGACCGACAATCTGCGGGGAATGCCGGTGTGTGACAGAAGCGTTGATCGGTCCGCCGTCACGATGCGCTTAAACGGTACGACTGGTATCCCTCACAGAGCGCCCAACTTGTCAGTCGTTGGAAAACGACTTAAGAAACGGGTCTTTCCGACCGGGAATTGTTTCGGCTTCACCGCTTGGCTGCGCTGGCGCTACGCCGCGCGGCTGAACGATAGAGTTGCGAGGGAGAATTGCTTCTAGTCGCGGCCTTGGACGGTGAAATAGGGCCCATAGCCGGTATCGACCGCCCCGCGAGTTTCGATGGGTGCTTGCATGTTGACATTGGCAAACACGGGGCGTGGCGGAACGGGCAGAAACTCGGGAGGCATTTCGGGTTTGTAGCGGACCGCGGGGGGACCCACCTCGATGCGACACTCCCGGTGCAGACACGCGAGTGGACAGCAGCCCTCCGCACAACAAATGCGGCAGTTGCAGGGCCTACAATCACAGCAGCTTTCATCACAGCAGCCTTGATCGCAACAAACCGCCGCGCCGCAATCGCAGTACGAATCACAGCAAAGGGCTGAGCCGAGCACGCACCCACAACGGTCCGTCGAACAGCAGAGAGGGGCACAGCCGCCTAGCAGTGCGGCAGCGGAGATCATCGTGAAAGTGCAGAAAAAGCGTTGAACCACGGCCCCACCCGTTTCGCATGAAAAGGCAACCCGGCTGGCTCGGCCCCCGTTGGTCACGAGCCAGCGCGAATTCCCTAAATGCAAAATCGGTCGAAGCCGGGCGATAACTTTTGCCTAATCGTCAAAGTCGCGCAAGTGAGCGTGCTAGCGGAGGCAGGCCGCTCGTTGAGCGGAGTCTACCGATTGGTGTCATCCCGAGAGAGGCTCGCCGACCGAGGGATCTGGTTTGCAGTACCATCACGTTTAGCGGTGCATGTGAGGGTCGAATCCAGATTCCCCTAGTCGCGGAGCTCCGATCGGAATGACAGTTTGCGCCAGGTGCTAGGGCGATTCTTTATCGCGATCTTTCTTCAACAGCAGCTTCGGCGCGAACTGGATGAGCAGGAAGAGGCCCAAAAGCAGTAGCAGCCCGTGGGCCCAGTAATTGGCGATCGGAAGGCCCAGCAATTCGGCGAGCCAACCCGCCACGAGCAACAGCGGTGGCAAGAGGAGCAAAACTCCACAGCCGACGGCCGACATCGTGCCGCGGAACGAGAGTTCCTCGGTGAGTTGTTGCCGATGCACGTCGATCATCCGTCCCCGGCGAAGGCTGATCTCGATTGTGTCGGCAAGTTCCATCGCTCGCAGTGCGGCAGGCCAAGTCGATTTCTCGGCGGAAGCCTCGCTCACCGCGGCGACGAACCGCTCGATGCACTTGGTGGGCGCGGTCGCGGGGACGAGTTCCGCGGGAGCGGCGGTTTCCACGGAGCGGAACACGCTAGTCTCGTCGAATTCAAATCGTGCGCGGCCTTTTTGCGCGATGAAAGTTAGAGAAGGATACGCCGATTGATCGGCCGGCCCCACGGACCAACGAACGGGAACCTGACTCTTGCCCAAGAGTTGCACGCTCAAACCCGCATAGGTCGCCGCGGTGTCGGGAGATCCGAGGGCACCCAATCGGTCCAAGGGCCCGGCAATGCAGTCCAAGAGCTCCACGTCGCGGGCAAAATGCCACAAGACTTGCTCGCGCGAGCGGTCCGCCAGCGGCCGGTCGCAAAGCAGTTGCTCGATCGGTCCGAGTTCCGGATGACCTGTGCGAATCCAAGCAGCAAACTCCTTCAAACGGTTGATGCGCATTACCAACGGATTGAAGTGGTGAAGCACCGCCCCGCTTTCGACACGGGCCATGTCAATTTCGTAATAGGAAAGCACCGAGTCGGTGAGCGGAAAAGTGGTGAGCAGCGACACGCCATTTTTCACGAGTTGAATCACCTGCTCGGCTCGCCGATCGGCGGGAGTGTCGCCCCGACCGACGATGCAAAAATCGCAAAATTGGCGGTCGTAGAGAATTTCCCATTGGTCTTGCTGATCGGTCTCCCCGAGCCAGGGGTGAGTGGCTCGGTCGACCTGGGCCACGTCGCCATGCCAAACGAGGTCGTTCCCTAAATCCGCGGCGGACTGGGCAAGCAAGCAGCTTTCGGCATCGGCACCAAGCAAGGCAAATCTCATGCATGCGAGCCTAATCGAAGCCGGTTCGCGGAACAACCGGCCTATGAGCCGCAAGCGACCTCCGGCTGCCGCCTGCGGCTGGTATTTGGGGTAGGCCAAATTGGTGAAGGAAAGAATTGCTCGCGGACAATCCGCTGAAAAATGGTACAATTGGGACATGCGAATTTTCTGGCTCATCTTGATGACGCTCGTCCTCTTGCCGAATGTGGCTCATGCGGAAACCGAGCAACCGGCCGGCACCCCGCAAGTCTCGACCGAGGATATCTCTCGCTGGGTGGCGGAGCTC
>JBGTEU010000344.1:0-13035 GCA_041747595.1 Bythopirellula sp. | reverse complement strand
GTCAATAATACCGGTATCTCGTTCCAAATGTAAGCGAAACCGTCCGTATAGTTTGCAAGAGGCTCGGAAAAAACCTTTCCGTTCGGAATATGCATCATTCGCCCCGTGCTTTGCTCGGCATCTACCCGATTTCCAATCTCCATCAGCGAAAACATAAACAAACGCTGGTCGATCACATCACCCCGGACTTCGCCGATTTGAATCCGGTCTCCGACTGAAAAAGGTTTGCGCCACAAAATAAAAAACCACCCGGCAAGATTTACAAGCGGAGTTTGAAGCGCGATTGCTATCCCTGCCGAAACGAGACCCAGATATGTAGAGAGTGATTGAATTCCACGAAACCACATGCCTCCGACGATAAACACGGACAACACAAACGTCAGGTAGGCTGACGACTTTCTCCAACGGTATCTAACGGAAACATCTTTCGTCCGCCGGTTTACAATGAGCAGAACGATCCTTCTAACAATCTGCAAAATAAGTATCGCCACGAGAGATCCAAGCAGCCGCGTCTGAATTTCGGGCGTTATCTGCAGCGTTTGTTGTATCCATTCAGAAAAATTCACAATCTACCTCTTAGCAAATTCGCGCGCACAGGGAAAATTATCGGGAAAATTTATGATAGCAAAAATATATCGGATATACGCTATTTACAAAACTGCTACGATTTAATTGCTTTGTAAATTGAATTCAGTGAGGTGCTGGCGGTATAGGAATTTTGAAATTCGATTTCCTCCGCTAACGCCGATCCGAAAACGGATTCGAGATGCGCCCGAAAGGCTTCCTCCGGCGGATCGTCTGACCAAAGAGCAAACACCCCTCCATTTCTGAGTTGGTCGCTGAGCTTTTGTAAGCCTTCTTCACTATAAAATGATTCGTTATTCTCGTCCAAATAGTGATGCGGCGAATGATCTATGTCGAGAAGGACAGCGTCAAATTTTCTCGCAGGATCCTCGGCGTCAAAACCCTGTCGCGCCATTGAAAAAAAATCGCCCTTGAGCATTTTGCATCGTTCATCATTTGTTAGCCGCTCGCCCATCGGCACCAGTCCTTCTTGATGCCAATTGATCACTTCGCGAAATGCATCGATCACCAAAAGGGAGCTGACATTTTCGAAATCGAGCGCGGCGGCGACCGTATAACCAAGACCAAGACCGCCAACGACAACATCGAGCTTGCCATCGAGCCCGTTAAGACCGATTCTTGCCAGTTGCTTTTCACCTTCGGTAAAAAGACTCGACATCAGGAATTCATCACCGAGTTTTACTTCATAAACTTTCTCGATGCCCAATAGAGGCTCGGGACGAACACGCAATGTCAGATCACCAAGCGGCGTTTTATGGAAGCCGAGTTCTTTTATTTTCATAGGCCTTAAGAATAGTTTCCCACGAAATACGCGAAAATGCGCTAAAAACAACAATAAGGTCGGAAAAAGCATTCCTCACGACGATCAGCTGCGAAAAACTAAGAATTTTTAAAATTTCGTTTATTTCGTGGGCAATACCTCGTATTTATTGTCCCTCGGTTTCGAAAATAAAAATATCCTTTCCTATCCGTTCGTAACTTAAGCCAAGGTGTTTCGAAAGCCAGTCAAAAGTTTCCGCCGAAAAAAAACAAATGTGCGTAGTGTCATTTTTATAATGCCAACCACGAAAATCGATGGTGTTATCAAACGGAAGGGTCATTACCGCAAGACTACCGCCGGGCTTGATCATCGATAACAGCTTATCGAATTCCCGTAGTGGCTTACTCAAATGTTCGAGGACTTCCGTTAAAACGACAAAATCGTATTTCCGATCAAGCACAGTTTTGTCAGGCGCGTAATACGGATCATAAACTTCCATCTCAAAACCGTTTTCCTTCAAAATGCTCGCAAGAAGCGGTGTCGGTCCGCATCCGAAATCGAGTCCGTATGCGCCGTTCGGAAAACGCTCCTTTATGGGTGCGAAAATTCTTTCAAGAAAATCGCGATAGCCTTTATCGTTTGGATCGTTGTTGTGCTCTTCGTACCGCGCTTTTTCGTCTTCGCGGGAAACGTGAAATTCGGGAGAAACGAAAATCAGTGAGCAGACTGAACATCTGAAGTATTCGCGGAATTTGTCGCGGAAGAAGAATTCGTGATTTTCTGATTTACACAACGAACATCGTATTGAAATCTTTTCTGTGTTGGATTTCATTTAAACTGCTTGACTTCTAGTAACTGAAAAGGGAATACACTATTTTGGGAACACAAGCCTTTCAGGTGCATTTGAAACGGTGCAAAAAATTGAAATTCGCCCAAACTTCGGTTTTATTGTTTCCGTGGGGGTTAGGCGGCCACTCGTGATTCCTACGGCTTTAACGGATCCCTTTCGGAGGCTTCGACGCCGGCAAGAAACTCGCGGATCGTTCGGTTCGCTTCCTCCGTAGCATCGACCATCGTGAGATGACCAGACCCCGGGATGATCGCAATCTCAGCATTAGGGGTGATCTCCGCTTGCTGCCTCACCGTTAGAGGACGCGCTTCATCGAACTCACCGCAATGGAAAAGTACCGGCATCCAAAGGTCAGCAAGCTCAGAGCTGCGATCAAAGCTCTTCAGTGTACCGGTTACCGTGAAATCGGACGGACCCCACATATATTCTAGAATCGCTAGGTTGGCATTCGATTCAGATAGTGATTCGATTAAAGAATCGACGCCGTCTTTGGATAGAGTTCGAACAATGTGCTTCCTCAACCACTCATCCCACACGGCCGCTTGATAAGCGGGAGTATCAAAGTTTCCATTCAACTCCGCTTCAGCGATCGCCGATTGAGCCTCTGGTGAAAGCTGGGCGACCAGCTCGCGAGCGTCTTCGATCCACTGCGGTGTGCTAATGCAAGGACTCGCAAAAACTACACTCGACACATTGGGCGGCCGCTTCGCGATGAGCCACTCAATTGCCAGCGTTGTGCCCCAGGAGTGACCCAATACATGAACCGGGCCGGGCGTTAAGGCTTGACGGACCGCATCAAGCTCCTCCACGAATCGCTCCAGCTTCCACAGCTTGGGATCATTGGGTCGATCGGACTGGCCACAATCCAACTGATCCCAAGTATAAACGGGCCGGCTGTCGCCCAGTGCTGTGAGTGGTTCAAGATAGCCGCTCGTAAGGCCGGGGCCACCGTGAATCATGAGCAGCGGATTTCCCGGGCCATCACCGAAACGCCGCCAAGACACATCACCCCCCGGAACGGCAATGAAGCCTTCATCGGTTACTTGAACAACAGATTGGGACATGGTCTGGTTTCGCCCTCCGGTCGACCGCGAATAACAAGAGCGCGATTCCGGTAATTCGCATGGATTTAGCTTGTTGCTTCATAATTCATCTCCGATCCTTTATAGTTCTGAGCTCGGCAGCACAATTGGCCTGATATGCGGCGTTTTCGCCTATGAGCCTACTTTTTAATGTGCTGTGCAATCTCCTTCTCGCTCAATCGGAGAAAACTACCGACGTTGTTGAAGAAAATGGCACCCTTCTCTTCTCAGTGAGAAAGGGTGCTTCCCACGCCCTTCGTCGGCGTGCAGTCGCGAGCTAGGCGGTAAACGGCTTGCTGTTGGTGGTGTGGCTTCTGTCACACCCTAGTTGACTTCCACGTTCTATTTTGGCAATGCCACCGAAAACTCTTCCAATAGTCGGTCAAACTCATCGGGCTTGTCAACAAAAAGGGCGTGAGAGGTTTCGTCGATGACTTTCACCTTTTTAAAGTGTCGCCAGCCGTTGGGGATCTCCTAGGCGGCAGCAATGCACCAGTCTTTCGAGAATAGACGAAGAGTGCCGGCCGGTCAAACACGTTCATGAAAGGGCGCAGAACTCGAAAATAGCGACTCGTAAAACCGGCCTTACTCAACCTGCCGGCGGGCTGAGGCCACTGGGCGGCCTCAGCACCGGAGTGTAGTCGGGCCGGTCCGTATCCCGGCGCGCGCGACAACCAGTGAAGCGTGTTGAACAGCAATTGCAGGTTGTAGGAGGCCTGCGGGCTGTTCATGCCGACCAGCCCACTTTTCGCGCCGGTTAACTGCGCAGCGAACATGGCGGCTTCGCCGAAAACTGCTACGCGTCCACGCCCGGGCTCGAGCGTTGCGCCCTGGAGCCAGCCTTCCACCGGGACACGCGGCGTGTCATCAGTAAATTGCCAGGCGCGCTCTGGCTGATACGAAACTACGCCGTGTCCTAAAACCAGTAGCGGGGAGACGCAGCGGGCGCTGTTCAGCGCACGAAAGGCCGATCCGGAGACGAAGGTAACCGCGTGCTCGATGCGCTCGCCCGAGCGGCGGCCGTCGGTGACCGGATGCGAGGTCAAGCTCGCATCCGCGCGGTGGAACACCAGCGGGTCCCAATCCTGCCACACGATCGCAAAGCCGTTCAGGAACTCGATACCGAAGACCCGCGCCAGCGGGTCCATCGCGCCTGGAAACGGCATATGGTCGGCGATGAGTAGCAGCGAACCGCCGCGTTCCACCCACTGGCGAACGGCCTCGACTTCGTCCGCGGTGAACGCCGGCGAGGTCGGCAGGTTCCATTCCTTGTCCTCGCGGCTAGCGACTGCGTTCACAGTAACGAGCACATCCGCCCCAGCAAGCGCGTTCGCGCTGAAGCGCTCTTCGAGACCGCGCACCCGGTAGCCGTCGCCACGCAGCAGACGGGCGAATTGCTTGAATTGCTCTGCGCCGGCGTGGAAGTTGTGATGCGCGCGATCCACCAGCACCACCGGTTGCTCGCCGGCGGGATATTCGGGCTGCGCGATGGTGGGGTGAAAGGCAGGGTCGATACGTTCCTGCGCGCGCGTGGGCGCTGGCGCGAAACAGAGCGCGCCTGCCACCGTGAAGCAGCAGATCGCTCGTCGGCCGACTGCCGCGCGCTTCCCGGAACGAGACTTTCTGAAGACTCCTCGCATATCATCCACTTGCCCGCTCCCGACAGGCGCATGCCATCGATACTGATGGAAGCCGCCGTGCGCGCGTCTAACTATAATTATCTTTCATTTGACCGATACTACGCGGTTTTCCGTGGACTATCGGTCAAACATATCAAACACGGAAAAAAATCTTGCGGCATCGCCGTGTTTAGATAATATCACTTAAAACTAACTTTTCTTAGATAAGTTCAATGAGCAAACCGAAACTTCTCACACAGGTTCGGAATGTATCTCGGCAGGCAATGCGCGGCGCAATTCGGCGATGTATTTTTCATAAGACGCTGTACCCGCTGTCGTATTCGACAAGATCAAGCCTTTCAAATTGTTACCATATTTCAAGGCGTATTCGATTCCGAGAAAACCGCCCCATGAATGCCCGTACAGATCAAAATCCTCTAGACTTAGAGCCTTTCTGACCTGCTCAACTTCGTCGATAAAACGTGGCAAACGCCACAAACTCACGTCGTCCGGCTGGTCGGAACGATGCGAGCCGAGTTGATCGTAATAGTAAAACGTAAACTCGTCGGGCGGCAGAAAAATTTTCGAAGCATTCAAAATATTCGCCCGTCACACCAGGTCCGCCATGCAACAAAAGGATTTTCACGTCTCCGCTTCCGACGCGCTTCGTCCAGACGCGGAATCGCCCGCCGTCAATTAGAACCTTCTGTGGTTCAAATGTTTTTGAATCCGTTGACATTAACAACCTCCATTTAAGAACAAGAAACCTAAAGGCCGGCATCAGCGGCGGTGCCGCGCCAGCGGAGACGTCGGCTGGAGCAATGAGTTAGACGCCTTTCGCATGTCCGCTTCCCGCCTCAGGAGCTAGATCTCCCGCGATCATACCCCGCTTCATAAACCTTGCCTATGCAGAGGCGCGCGCACGCGCCGAGAAGCTGGCGTCGGCATTCGACCGTGCCTTGACGAGCGCGAAATCGAAGGTTATATGCGCATCGCCGCGGCTGCGGTCGGGCGTCGGAAGCAGACCTTCGCGCGTACCGAAGGCGAAGTCGTCGCGCGCAAACGGGTCGTCACCGAAATTGATCTGCGTTGTCAGCGTGCGATAGCCTGGTGCCTCGATGAAGAAATGCACGTGCGCCGGACGGTTGCCATGGCGGCCGAGCGCCTTCATCAGGACTTCGGTCGCGCTGCCAGGCGGCACGCTGTAGCCGCGCGGCATGATCGAACGGAATGCGTAGCGGCCATCGGCGCCGAGCTTGAGGCGGCGGCGGTTGTTGAATATGGCCTGCGCGCCCGTCGGATCAAAATGCGAGTAAAAGCCCTTTGAATTGGCATGCCAGACATGGAGGATCGCGTTCGGTACGGCCTCACCGTCAGGGCCGCGCACCGCACCTGACATGGTCAGAACTTCACCCTCGTCCGCATCATCGGTGAGGTTTGCGCCGCTTTCGACAAGCGGTGCACCTGCAACGTAGAGCGGCCCCTCGATCGTCCGCGGTGTGCCACCAGACAGGCCTGCAGCCGCGTCCTTTGAATCCATATGAAGATCGAGAAAATGTTCGATGCCCACACCTGGGACGATGAGTCCGAATTCCCGCGCTCCATTCTGCAGATAGTTGATCGCCTGCCAGAATTCGCTTTCGCTGATGTCATGCTTTTCGATCAGCGACATGGTGCTTTCAAGGAAGTCACGCATGATCGCCTTCAGACGGGCATTGCCGCCAGCTTCGCTAATGCCGCTGGCACGGTCTAGCAGGGTTTGAACTTCTTTTGATGCTATCAGGTTAGTCATTTGGATACCTCCCATGGACGATAGAAAACGGCGAAGGATCGTCAAGGACCAAGGGCCTCGTCCGACGTGCGGCCTAGCGCCCGGCATCACCCGCCGCGCATTCAACGTGATTACAGCGAAGTCTTGCGAATGAAGACTGCGCTCCTCGGCGTCGGGTGCATTCCGTTGTTAGGTGGCGTGCTCAGCCGGATTTCGGCACCCCGCGCTTAGCCACATGTTCCACCGCCTCGCAGAATTTATCCAACTCATTAAGAGTCGTGTACACGTTAGGCGTGACCCGCACGCCTTTGAACTCTTCGTGCACTATACTCTGCACAAGTATCCGATGCCGCTTCCACATGTACTGTGTCAGGGCAACGGGGTCAACACCGCCAATCTCGAATGTGGCTAGACCGCAACTCATCCCGGGTGCGAAGGACGTGTGGAAGCGGACGTTTGGCTGGGACCTAATTCGCGAAGCCCAATAGTTTGTCAGGTAGCGGAGTCGTTCCTCCTTCCGCTTTGAGCCAATACCATTATGAAAAGCGAGTGCCTCACCTACTGCGAGATGCGGGGCGGGGGGCGACGTCCCGTAGAAATGGAATTTTTGAATACTCTCCCTCCGCTTCTCTGGGCAGGGGAACAAAGGCCACACCTTGCCGATCTTGTCTTTGCGTACGTAGAGGAGTCCGGTGCCGATAGGGCCGAGCAGCCATTTGTGCAGGCTCGTCCCGTAGTAGTCGCACTCCAGGTCCGCCACTTTGAAGTCGGTGTGGGCGAAGGAGTGCGCGCCGTCCACCGCCACCTCGACGCCCTTGCGGTGGGCCATCCGACAGATGTCTTTGACGGGAAAGAACTGGCCGGTGAGGTTGACCGGATGTGACAGGAGGATGAGCTTGGTCTTCGGCGTTATGGCCCGCTCGAACGCATACGTTAGCTCATCCATAGAAGCCGGTGGGGTCGGGATCTTGACCAGTTTAACCCTGATGCCGTCGCGCCTACTGCGCTGGTTGAGGGCGTCGAGCATCGCCCAGTAATCCTGTGTGGTAGTGACAACCTCGTCGCCGCGCGCCAACTCGAGGCCCAACAGCACGATGTCTAGAGCTTCGGTCGTATTACGGACTATCGCGAGTTCTTCCTCGTCACAGCCGAATAGTCTCGCCAGATCGGCTCGCACCGTGTGAACCCTGGGCCAGAGAATCTCGTCGCTGGTGTAGCAGGGGGCCTCCTCCTGCTGCCATGAGTAGCGCACCATAGCCTCCGTGACCACCCGCGGCGCCGGGCAGGTGCATCCATTGTCGAGGTTCACGATGCCGCGCGGGACACTGAAAGCCTGCTGAATCTCCCGCCAGAAAGATTCGTCTTGCGCGGCCTCCTGAGGGTTTAAGTTAGAGGTGTACCGTGTCGCAGCTTGAACCGTCTGAACTGCCCCTGAGCCGAATAACGTGGTGACGGCCGCAACCCCGCCCACTTTGCCGAGAAAGTCTCTCCTTTGCATAGCTACCCTCCAAAGTTTATCCGAAGCACTACATCATTTCGATAAGCCACCTAACTTATGATTGAGCGGAATCATTCCTGCTAACACCTCATTTTAATGGATTATCCCGTTAATGTATTATCCCGAATATCCCGAATCTATCTTGAGAATAAACGGGTTGGGTGTATTACTGGCTAATCATTCCGGACAATTACCTTATATCAGGAACGAAAATAAACTAGTTTGAGCGAGTTCGCAATAAAATACGGAACAAAAACCGAAATTGCTTGAACAGGTCAGAGCCGTTGCAAGGATGCGGCATCTACTTGGGATCAACCTCCACCAGCACCGCGTCAATCGGTAGTTCGAACGCGATGAACAGGACACACGGACCACGGTTCGCGCAGCGTGCCTCATGCTTGGCTTTCGCCGGACCGTATGCGTATGAGCCCGCTCTTAGGATGGAAGGCTTCTGCCCCTCGTAGGTGACATGAAGCTCCCCCGATACCAGAATCATGTGCTCGGCGGAGGTGTGCCAGTGCGCTGGTAGCCTGTAGTTAGCCGGCGTCCTGAGAAACACGTCGGAACTGCCGTTAGCCGGGTCACCACGCAGGACAGCCACTTCGCAGCCCTTCGGGAAGATGGGCGGACAAGGGCCCCACTTCAGCTGTGGATCCTTGTGCGTCCGCGAGATAGGCTGTTCCCCCGCAGGCTCCTGCGCCACGCTGATTGTAAATGTGGCAGCCATGAAGAACAGCATCGCAATCAATACCGGCATGATTCTTAGACATCTGTTTACCATTACTCTTGCTCCTTGGTCAGTTTGAAAATCCACTGATAATATATACCATTCCCTGAAAATGACAATGGAGCCGCTGAACGGCGGAATTGACGTGGGCGGAAACCGCCAACACGCAAGTTTAGGTTAAAAAGATAACGTAATACCAGGAAGCTGTTTTCGCTCGCGTTCAGTGACTTGTTGGGCGGCGCGCTGAATTCAGAAGGCTATTTACCCAAAGAAAACCATCCGCAATAAACCGACCAAACCCCCAGCTAAAACTACCAGCAGAACATCTGCCTTAAAACGATAGAGAGCGACAAAAGCCGCGATGCTCATAACTGCGGCGAACCAATCAACGTTAGTAGTCAAGCCTTGCGGAAAGATGACTGCCGCGCCGAAAACCAACGCAAGATTCAGAACCACGCCGACGACAGCCGCCGTTACGCCGGATAACGCGCCCGTCAGACTTTTGTTGCCGCGTAGGAGTTCGATATACGGCGCACCGAGAAAGATAAAGATAAAACATGGTAGAAACGTAACGTAGGTCGTAACGAGCGCGCCTGTAACCGCGCTTGCTGGTTGACTCATATCTTGCGGATCGTTCCAGCCCGCCATAAAGCCGACGAACTGCAAGACCATAATCAGAGGTCCCGGTGTCGTTTCCGCCAGAGCCAATCCGTCAACGGCTTGGGTTTTCGTAATCCAGCCGAACGAGTCAGCCGCGGCTTGGGTTACATAAGCTAAAACGGCATAGGCCCCGCCGAAAGTTACGAATGCGGCTTGCGTAAAAAAGCGGTATTCCTGAGCGTGCAAGCTGCCTGTGCCGCGCCAAGCCGTCAGCGCTATAAAAGGCAATATCCAAAGTATTAAGCCAACCGCAAGTATTTTGGCGATGCGAATACGATTAGGTAAAGTGTGAGCGGCCGGCGGGGCGCGATCGTCTATGACAAGCGGCAAGTCATCGGTTGATTGGCTTCCAAGTTCCGTTTCGGCGATTGATTTCCTAGCAACGGGCGGCGCGGCGTTAAAGATTTTCGGCAGATAACGCGCTCCAAACAAACCAATCAATCCTGCCGCCAGAACGATAAGCGGAAAAGAGACGTGCAGAAAATAAATGGCGACAAACGAAGCGGCAGCGATAAGAAAATGAGCTCGACGTTTCAAAGCCTTGCCGCCGATTTTCAAAACGGCCTCGACGACGATGGCGACTACAACGGGCTTGAAACCGGAAAGAACGCCCAAGACTAACGGCAAGTTGCCGTAAGCCGCGTAAATGTAGGAAAGAGCGAGAAGAACGACAATTGAAGGAATGACGAAAACCACTCCCGCCACAATGCCGCCGATTGTCCGGTGCATCAGCCAGCCGATATAAATTGCAAGCTGCTGCGCTTCCGGCCCAGGCAGCAACATACAGTAATTGAGCGCGTGCAAAATCTTTCCTCTGACAACCAACGCCGACGCTCGACAAGCTCGCGGTGCATAATGGCGATTTGTCCGGCGGGTCCGCCAAACGAGATAAAACCGAGTTTCAGCCAAAACCGAGCGGCTTCGGCAAAGCGAACAACCCGCTCAGTAGTTGGAGTCTCGTCTGTATTTATGCTGTCACTTGGAGCGATGAATTTGCCTTTTCGCATTTGGATAAGGAAGACTCGCCGTCCGTTTGCCGAGTTCATTAAGCGCGGCACCAAAAACCTTGGGCGAATTTGTCGGCTGCCCAGCGTCCGTATTGATGCAGAAAGATAATTCGAGGCTGATCACCAAGCATATGATTGTGCAGGGCGACAACTTCCAAATCGTTTTGACGCAAAGTCTTTATTAATGATGTTTCCGCCTCGCATTCATTGGTAGGATGAAAGTCGGGCTTTTTGGCCCGGTTCATCGAACCGGTTCTTTGACGCGTCGGTGCATTGTTTAGCCTTCTGGAGTTCACAATCAAGAAGGAGGTTTTTAAAAACAAAGCAACGCAGGAAACACTTTACGTTGGATTGGATTTGGGTTCAAGTTTTTGTTGTCAGAGTGTTATGGGTGCGGAAGGGTCGGTGCGGTCTTCGCGCGTTGTGCGAACTAGCCGATACCCGATACGACCATAGGCCGGCAGGAATAATTGGTGAGTCTCAAATAGCTGAGTGGGACAGTGGAACTAGTTCAACAAGAGAACAAGGTCACTGAAATACGAGCAACATCGGACGGTATTCGATCAATTCACGTTCTTTCTCATCAACGCCCGAACGCCATCCGGCGAAGGTTAACATTTAGCCCTGCTGCACCAACCATTTTTCCTTAGGCGCGCGGCGGGCCGGTCAAACTATGCACTTGACTGCTTCTTTCATAGCTGATTTGTTCGATGGCGCGTTTCATATAAGCACTTCTGCTACTTTGGGAAATAAAATGCCGCGATCTCGTTTGCCATTTCGCCAATGCTGCCCGCCGGCTGATTGGCATTTGTCAACACAACAACCGTGACTTTTTCGTTGATAAAATGCGTCAGCGAAGTGGCAAACCCAAGCCCGCCGCCGCCGTTGTGACCAACGCGCTTGCGACCGCGAAAAGGCGTTAAACCAAAACCCAAACCGGAGCCTGGCACGATTTCGCCGCTGTTGAGTTTCGCGTTTGTAATCATCTGCTCAATAGTCGCCCGTCTTAAAAGTTTTTCGCTGGTGAGCGCAATGTCTAATTTCGCCATATCGAGAACGGTGGAAACCAATCCACCGTTTGAATTTTCGAATACGGACGACCGCGGGGCGTGGCGGAATGAGCCGTTTTGCCAACTATAACCGTCTGCGCGATTCGGAATAAGCTCGGTGTAAGTTATGATCCGCGTGTCGTTCATACCGAGTGGCGTAAAAATTCGCTCGCGCAAAAACTTTTCGTAAGTCATACCCGAAACTTTTTCAATTAAAATTCCCAGCAGAAGATAGCCAGAACCATTGTAAACCCAGCGTTCACCGTAGGGAAATTCAAGCGGAAGACACTCCACTTCTTTTAAGAAATCTTTGGGAGAGTCATAGATTACCTTTTCAACTTTGCACGGAGGTTCAGAGTAACCGTTGAAATTCTTGATGCCAGAAGTGTGATTAAGTAGTTGACGAATTTTTATTGGATTCCACGCGGCGGGCAAATCTGAAAGATGTTTTGAAATCGGGTCTTCGAGCGAAATTTTACCTTCTTCAACGAGCACCATCACCGCCATTGCCGTGAAAATTTTTGTAATCGAAGCAATCGAGTAATTTGTTTTTTCGGTCGCCGGGACAGACAACTCAAGATTCGCCATTCCGTAACCTTTGGTAAGAATGATTTTCCCGTCGCGCACGATTGCGAGCGATAAGCCGGGAATATTTTTAGATTTCATTTTCTCCCGAACGAACGAATCAATTTTTTCAATTTGTCGCTCGGTTTGGGCGATAGGTTTCGTCTGCGCCAAAGACAGAACAGGAACAAAACACAACCAAAGAAAAACCAAGCGAATTAAAAAAGAATTTTGCTGCATAATCTCCTCCCACAAACATTGAGTAGGATTATATTCTGATTCGGGTAACACGAAAGCCACCGAACGGTTGAGATGACGGGGAGCGAAACCGCTACCACGCAACTCCGAGTTTGACGAGCGACGCGATAACAAAGTCGCTGTTTCGCCCTCACGTCCATTGAATTGTTCGGCGGCACATCAGGTTTACGCTTCCGGCGACAAATTCGCCAAGAAGAAACCTGAAAATTATCTCCTCCAGTGATTTTACCCGCCGATAGATGTCGGCTCGTCGCTATTCCATAACGCGAATAATTACGTTTGTGCCTCCTTCGAAAAAGTCACCAATATCTACCCTGATGCGCTGACCATTCTTTTCGTAGGTATATACCATAAGCACGTCTGTAGTTTCATCCTTGACTAATTTCCAGCCGTCTTTCTCAAATGCTTCGGTATAACTTTTAGCGACATCCGCCCTTCTGGCTTTGTGAACGACTTTTAATTCCGGGGCTGTCCTAGATAACTAGCCCATATTGTCTGTAACCCATTGTCTTAATTGACGTAACTGTTTCTTTGGATCACTGTTATTAAATCTCCACTCACATTCCTTCAAAAACAGGTGAAAGTTGTCTTTTGGAATCCCGTTA
>JBGTEU010000343.1:0-1954 GCA_041747595.1 Bythopirellula sp. | reverse complement strand
TCGTCACGTCGCCCCATTGCAACTTGTAGGGTTGGCCGGTCGCTTGAATCGCGTTGCAAATGCACTGTTCGGTGAGGTCCATCATGGCGCGGTAATCACCGTAGGCTTGATAAACCTCGAGCATCGTGAACTCGGGATTGTGCTTGGGGCTGATCCCCTCGTTGCGGTAAACGCGGCCGAGTTCGTAAACTCGTTCGATGCCGCCAACCATCAGCCGCTTGAGATGCAACTCCAAGGCAATGCGGAGCGTGAGGTCCATGTCGAGCGTGTTGTGATGCGTCGTGAATGGCCTCGCGGCGGCACCCCCCGCGATGGAATGGAGCGTGGGGCCCTCGACTTCCACAAACCCCTGGCCGTTGAGCGTTTCCCGGATCGACCGCACGATTTTCGTGCGGTTCAAAAATCGTTCGAGCACCCCTTCGGTGTACGTGAGATCGAGATAGCGCTGCCGCTGGCGAAGTTCGACGTCTTGCAGGCCGCCATGCTTGTCGGGGGGCGTTTCGATGCTCTTGGTGAGAAAGTGAATCCGCTCGGCGGCAATCGAGAGTTCGCCCGTGTTCGAGCGAACCAACTCGCCGTCGACACCGATGATGTCGCCAAGGTCCAACAACGCGACGATTTCCCAGTCATTGCCGACCTGCTGTTGGCCGACCATGAGTTGAATCTGGCCGGTCATGTCGCGAATGTCGATGAAATGGAGCTTCCCTTTATCCCGATGCAGCACGATACGGCCGGCAGCGCGGACGCGGGGGCCGACGATCTTGCCCTTGCCTTGGTCGGCTTTCCACTGGCGGAAGTTGAAATCGGGCTCGGCCGTGTCGAAATCGGGGAGCGGCACGCTCTGGCCGTCTTCCAATTGGTAGACGATGTCGGCGGCTTGCGCGCGAATGTCGCCGATAAAGAGCCGATCATCAAAACGGCCTCCCCAAGGATCGATTCCCAACTCCACGAGTCGGGCCATCTTTTCACGGCGGACCGTCTCAAGCGTGGAGGAAGAAGCGGGTTGATTCTCGGCGGGTTCGTTCATCAAAACAGTCATTATTTAAGGTCTGCGCGCAGCGGAAGCCATCAGTTCGGTAAGAGAGGTAAAATTCTAGTGGATAGGGAAAGCTGGTCAACGTCAGCCCTCGACCCGAGGCAATCTCGCTTGATAGCGGCGGGAAAGTCACACAATTCTCGCGGCCTACCGTTATCAAAGCCGCCAACAGATTGCCCAATTCCCCAGGCTTAGAAGCAGGTCCTCAATTCCCAACGATTCTCCTCAGCGGTTTGAACGAGTTCGATAGTGTCTCGAATCGCTTTGCCCCTTAGGATGACGACCAAACGCTGCGGAGACTCTGCGACGATTTCAAAGCCACCTACGTCAATTTGTGCGACGCTGCCCCTATTATCGGTGAGCGGGCCTTCGTAATCGAGATACTCAAGCCGATGGTCGGGCAAGCGTGTGGCGGTGATTGATTGGGCTTCTGTTTGATGAGGTTCCGCGATCCAGCTTGTAGGCAATTCGCGGAGTTCCCACGTTTGCAACACGCCCTCGGCTTCGAGCATCAAGTCCCAATGGCTCGGCTTGTAAGTGGGGGGGCATTCGTGGCGCAAGAGAACGAAGCGGGGCATAACTCAGTTGGTACGCCATTGGGCGCGAAACCGCAAGCGGATCGCTTGCGGTTACGCGCTCAATGGGGCTGAGCAGAGGAGTCAATTAGAGCCCCACGATTTCGACTTGTTCGGTCTTGCGGACCCCTTGGGGGTATTTGCTGCTCACCACCTCGGCCACCACGTTGACAATTCCCGCACGGATCACTGAAGTGGTCACCGTGAAACTGAGCCGTTCGTTGGCGCGAATTTCGGCCACGGGGTTGAACCGCAGTTCGTTCCCCACCAGCTGGGGTGCCACGGCCGATTGAACCGTCTTCATATCCGGGACCAACTCGGGGGGGAAAATCACACGGAGTTG
>JBGTEU010000342.1:0-8027 GCA_041747595.1 Bythopirellula sp. | reverse complement strand
GATCGAATCGAATCCCAAACTCGTGGTCGTCCTTGGTGCGACAACCGTCGGTTTCGACGGGCAGGGTGCCCGCATTACCGGAGTCGACGTGGTCGATGACAAAGGCGACCACCATAGGGTACGTGGAGGCGCATTTGTTCTCGGCGCCGGTACGATCGAAAACACGCGACTCCTGCTTCATGCGGCCGAAGATCCCAGCTGGGACTGTCCTTGGCGCGGCAATGATAACATCGGTCGCTTTTTTTTGGATCATCTAGGTGGACGCGTAGCGTACCTCAAGCCACGCAATGCAAAAGCCTTCTACGACGTGTTTTGCACGATTGTTTTCCGGGGAAACAAATTCCAGCCTCGGATTCGTCTAGTCAACAGCGTGCTCGAGCGAGAACCACTACTGAATACCCAGGCGACGATTACGTTCGAAAATTCGGTGAGGGAAAACCTCGTGTACCTCAAGCAGTTTTATAAGGCTGCGGTCCAAAGTCGCAAGATAGGGTCGATCACGGAACTGATGCGAAACATATTTGCCTGTTCGCGGCACATGATTCCGCTCATGTGGAAATACGTGATGGAACATCGCATCCTGATCCCGAGCGGCTCGCGCATTGCACTGACGATTCAAGCCGAGGTGGAGCCGGTGCGCGAAAGCCGAATCAAGATCGATACGAGCGTTCGCGATCACTATGGACTGCCCAAAGTCATCCTCGACTGGCAATTGTCAGGGCATGAAGTCAGTCGGATATTGGATTTCACACGGCGCGTGCAGGTGGCGCTTGAGGACGCTGGGTTAGCGGACGTCGATATGGACCCTGACCTGGCCGCGGAGGATCCAAGCTTTTTGGATAAACTACACGATACCAATCATCATGCCGGTGGCTGTTTGATGGGCGAGTCGAGGCAGGATGGAGTTGTGGATCGAGATCTCCGGGTTTTTGATTCGGAGAATCTCTACGCCGCGGGAGCTTGCGTTTTCCGAACTTGTAGTAACGCCAACAGCACATTTACTGCCATGGCATTCGCCACTCGCCTAGCGCATCACTTGGCAGGATCAAATCATGGAACAGGTTGAGTTAAAGCCGCTTGGACGTCGGGTGTCTTGCATCGGATTTGGTTGCGCGCGCTTGGATGGGCGCATCGGATTGCGCCAGTCAACTCGCCTATTGGAAACCGCCCTGAGCCTAGGCATCACTTACTTTGACGTCGCAGCGTCGTACGGAACGGCAGAAGAGGCGCTGGGACATGTGATTGGTAATTCCCGGGACGTAGTCGTTACCACTAAGGTTGGCCCTCCACGCCCGGCGTACAACGCATCGAAGATGCGGTTAAGGTTTCTTGCCAAGTCCATGCTAGACAGGCTTCGTGGTGTAAAAGTGCTGCTGGGGGGGGGCGTTAGGCCACAGAGCCGTCCCTCGACCCGGCCCCGGTACGACTTCTCGAAAGAGGCGATCGAGCGCTCGCTCGAGGAAAGTTTGAAGCGTTTACAGCGGGACCAGGTGGATATATTTCTCGCCCACGAGCCACATCGATCGGACTTGACCCCGGAGGTAGCGTCGAGATTTGAGGTACTTCTCAATCAGAATCTCATAAAGGCGTACGGAGTGGGCATTGGCGTCGCCGAAAACCGTTGGGCGCCGTTCGGTTCGGTCTGGCAGTCGGGATGGCCAGGTGAGTTAGCTTCGACTTATTCTCGCGAGATATGCTATATTTTTCACAGTGTATTGCGCTTTGCGGAGAAGGATCGCTACGGCCGTACGATCACCCCAGTCGCCGAGTTGATTCGAGAGGCACGACGACAACGTCCGGACTCGGTGTTGTTAGTCTCTGCGTCGACTCCCGAGAGGCTTCGGGAAGTCATAGAAGCCACGTAGCAATGCCAATTGGCAACAGCCGCGCGTCCACTTCTTAGGGAAGGCGATCGACAAACGACGGCGATTATCGAGCAGGTTTTTATCAGCCTGTGTAGTCTTTGGAAGAGTTAAATCTGATGACCAGCAGTGAGGCATCCACTATTCGCGTCTCCGTGATCATTCCGGTGTACAATCATCCAGAATACCTTGCAAAGTGCTTAGATGCCTTGGCCGAGCAAACGATTCCCCATGATCAGCTGGAAGTCATAGTGGTTGACAACGGATCGGATGAGCCGCCCGAGGCGATGGTGGCAAAGTACAGCTTCGCGAGGTTTTGCGAGGAGTCCCGTCCCGGCTCGTACGCTGCTCGCAACAAGGGAGTTCAGATGGCGCGCGGCTCCATACTGGCCTTTACCGATGCCGATTGTGTGCCTCATGAAAAATGGCTGGAGGCGGCGATCAGAGCTATCGAAGGAACCCGTCCAATCGACGTCGTGGCCGGTCGGATTGACATAGTCGCGCAAGATTCAGCTCATCCCACGGCTACCGAGCTGTTTGACATTGCCGTTCGTATGGACCAACGAAAACGAGTTGAAGAATCGTACGGCGTGGTGACCGCCAACATGGTGACGCGGCGCGAACTGTTCGACCGAGTCGGCCCCTTCGACGATTCGCTGATGAGCGGCGCCGATGCTGTGTGGTCAGCGCGCGCCGCGGGTTGCGGCTATCTCGTAAGTTACGTAGATGAAGCCATCGTCGTTCATCCTGCACGAACCAAGTTGAGAGAGGTCTTGCGGCAGGCCCGCCGCCGTGCAGGAGGTACGATTGACATGCATGCTCAGAAGACCCATCGCGGCTTTCTGGCACTATTTGGCACGGCCGCCAAACGCCTGCTGCCAAGATTCGCCGGTCTAGCCAAAGCCCGCCAAAAACTGATGATACGCGGATACGGCTGGTGGGCATGGATTCGCGTGGTTTGGATTATGCAACTGGTTCATTACATGGGTACGATCGAAATTGTGTGGCGTAGGTGGGGTGCATCGGCCGAGAGGAGATAACGTTCGGGGAAAAATGTCGGGAAAGGAATGGCTCTGTCGTGTCGGTAAGTGCCGTGAAAATTTGTAGTTGTGGTCGGTCTCTAGTTTTGCGCGAAAGACGTGGTGGGTCCGTTTCATGAGTTTAGGCATGAGCAAACCGATTCGCCTGATCATCCAGCAGCCATCGCTGGCGAAATACCGACTGCCGGTCTTTCGTGAGTTGGCCAAGTATCCGGACATCGATCTGAAGTTGTTGTACGGTGTCCGTCATGGCATACCCAATGTGGAAGCTGAAGGATTCTCCGCAGAACCCGTGTGGCTGTGGCAAAAAAAGTTTCGCGGTCAACATGTTTTTTGGCACTCGGCCCAATGGAACGCCGCATCGCGGGACGTGGCCGACGTTTTGATCCTCACGTGGAATCCACGCTATGCGAGCCTGCTTCCCGCGATGCTCAAGGCTAGAGCGAAGGGCATCCCCACTATCCTTTGGGGACACGGCTATTCCAAGGCCGAGAGTGCGATGCGCAGAAAAATTCGCCTGTCGATTACGCGATTGGCAACGGCACTCCTGTTTTACAATCAAACCGCTGCCAATCGTATCATTCAGGAGGGTTGGGATCCGCAGGCGGTTTTTGTGGCTCGCAACAGCCTCGACCAGGAACCTATACGCCAGGCTCGAATTGCATGGCAACAGGATCCCGCAAAGTTGGAGCGATTCCGGCAAGAACAAAACATCGGGCCGGGCCCAAATTTTTTGTTTGTCTCACGGTTTGACCCAGCCAATCGTTTGGAGATGCTTGTGCAGGCCACCGCTGAGTTGGTGGCCGATTTCCCCCACGTGCGGGCACTAATCTTGGGCAATGGTGCTGAGGAGCAAAAGAAGCTCGAGGCCTTGGCGGAGTCCTTGGGGATTTGCGAGCGTGTAAGATTTGTCGGGGCAATTTACGATGAGATGCAACTTGCTCCGTGGTTCCTGAGCTCGCAGGCCTTTTGCTATCCGGCGAATATTGGATTAAGCCTGTTACATTCGTTTGGCTATGGATTGCCCGTGATTACCAGCGACAATCTGTCGAGTCAGAACCCGGAAATCGAGGCCTTAAAGCCGGGTCAAAATGGCCTGCTTTATGCGGACGGTGACGTGTCGGCACTGGCTTCGTCATTGCGTACCATAGCCAACAATCCCGAAATGGCGGCCCAGATGTCAGCCGAAGCAATCCGTACTGTCGAGGAAGACTTCACCTTGCCAAATATGGTCGAGCAAATGGCAGCCGCGGTGCGGTATTGTGCGAGCAAGAGGTAACCAGCCCAAGAGCGAGTCTTCCCATGAAAGGCACAGGCAGCTTCTCAAAATTTTTAAGATCATCCTACATGATGTCTCCTTAACAAATTCTTTACTTGTTTCCTTGAGTTGTCATGCTTCCTGATTTTTTTATCGTGGGCGCTCAAAAGGCCGGTTCGACTTACTTGCTGCGCTGTCTGAATGATCATCCGCAAATCTTCATGCCGCCGGGGGAAATAGCATTCTTTGAAGACTCTCTTTACTCAGCGGAGCGGATCGGGGATTTCGAGAGGCATTTTGAGCCGGCTCGTCCCGGCCAGGTTGTGGGTGTCAAACGCCCCAATCTATTGGGACACTTCGAGTGTCCCGAGCGGCTTCATCGACATATGCCTAACCTGAAAATCGTCGCCATTCTCCGCCATCCCGTGGATCGAGCGATCTCGGGATATTTCCACTACATGAAAACCGGTATGTTGCCAATTGAATCGGCCGAGATCGGTCTGCGAAAAATTCTCGATGGCGGGTACCGCCATATCCCACGAGCCCATGAAGTGCTTGAGTTTGGGTTGTACGGCAAGCATCTGGAGCATTACAACGAGTTTTATTTTCGTGAACATATTCATGTCATGCTGTTGGACGATATGAAGCACGACGCTGAGGGGCAACTCTCCGGTTTGTATAAATTCCTGGGGGTTGATGCTGACTTTCATCCCGATTCGTTTGACTCTCGGCCGATGAAGGCACCCTATTCGATTACTCGCTTGCGGTTCTGGGATGCGCTGGATCGTTTTTGTCGAACTTGGAGTGCGGATGGCAAATACTTTGAGCGCAAGGGTGGTCCCGTGGGGACATCGTTGGGAATACTTAATAATGCCCTCGACCGTGTGCTATGGGAGCGACTCTTTCCGGCGTCGCGACCCCGGCTGTCACAGGCATTGCAGAATGATTTGACGGCCTATTACCATCAAGACGCGAAGTGTCTAGAAACCTGGTTGGGTCGATCGCTTGCCTGTTGGAGCGATTTGACGGGTTCAACCCCTACAACTGCTGCGATGTGATGCCGCAAATCCAATTTGAGCTATAATCTACAAACATGCTTTTCGTCGAATTGAATCGCGCGGATTGACGTGTTTTCTTCGATATGGCGTATGCACCACTTCGATAAACGACTTCGCGCACACCGGATCATTAGAAGATGAATCTTGCAGTCAATGGGTTGAGCTTACTGCTCATAATTCTCGTCGGGCTAATTCTTAAGCAGGGACTTTCCCGCAAGGTTGAGCTTCTTAGCATGCGCAACCTCTATTTGTTCGGATTCTGCATCTATCAGTTGGTGAGCCCAGCGATGGCTCTGAAGTCCGGAAACTATTGGTTCTATACAATCGACTTTCCCGAACAGACGGGAAAAACCTATCTGTTCTTGGCGACCATGTATCTGATTGTTTTCTTCTTTAGCTACCACAGAATTAAGTTGACTCAATGGATGGCGGGTAAATTGTCGGGACCGCCGACGGAAGTGAATGATTATTTTTTGATGTGCTTGGCGGGAGCCCTGGTAGCGGTCGCCGTGCCGTTGCGATTCATGCCAATGGGCATGATTGCTAGACCTTCTGTACAAGTCGCCATCGCTTTTATGGGTCTCGCTTGTGCGATCGCTGGCTGGGTATGGAGCAAACATCGTGCAAATATCCCGTTGAGTGTCGTTGTGGCGATCATTTTGGCTATTAGTTTAGCGCTTTCCATGACGAGCACCTATGGTCGACGCCCTTTGATCGGTGTTGCTATGGGTTTCGTTTGGGGAGCCTATTATCGTCGTACATGGACAATTTCTCCGGTCCGCATGATTCGCTTTCTGATCCCATTAGCCGTTGCGGCAGCCGTGGCAGTCAGCGCCTTTACGGCGATACGGGGGAGTGCAAGAGGCGGGTCAACCGCCGACACGCTTCAAAGATTTGCGAATGCAAACGTTCAAGCTGGTGCAGCCGACATTTTGGGAGGGCAAGCTTGCGGCTCGACTTCGCTATGGGCGATAGAACAATGGCCGGAACGAATTGAAATGCGGACTCTTTATAGTCTAAAATTCATGGCTTACTGGTACGTGCCGCGTTTTATGTGGCCAGAGAAGCCAGAACCTCTGGGCAATGACATCGCGAGACTCGCTAAGATCCAGGGTGTCAACCAGGGTAGTATCACAATTCCCCCCGGCGTGATCGGTTATGCGACGGCTGAAGGGGGAGTTCTCGCAATAATTGTCTACGGGTTATTTTTTGGACAGTTCTTGCGTTTCTTCGATGAATTAGTTCGCCGCAATCCCACAAACGCATACATCATCCTGCCCGCCGGTTGTTGCATTGGGCAAGTGGTCGGTTTAGCACGCGGCTGCATCGCTCTGTTCTCTGATTTGATGGTTCTTGGTTTCATTTCAACGTTCCTAATTCTCTATATATTCAACAAGCTATTTGGAGAGCGCATAAGACGGTCTTATACGGTCGCCTGGCCCAAGTATCGATAGGACTCTGTCGAAACCGACGATAGTAACCGAGTAGATACAAGTCCTCGTTCATTCCTGTGTTCTTGCATGCCCAAGCGATTGACCAATCTGCACTTCTTCCCGCGAATTCGCCGCGAAGAAGGAGGCGTTGTTCAAGTCGTGGTAGACCTGTGCCAAATTATGGCCAGCGCCGGGCATCAAGTGGTTCTGTCCACATGTGACGCGACCGACGTCCCTTCCGCCTGGAAATCAAGTCAGCATAATCCCTCGATCAAACAACTCGCCAAGTCTTCGTTCCTGGAAAGCCGGTTGAGCCACGAGGGAATTCACCAATTCGAGCAACTTTTAGATGGAGTTGACGTTGTCCATTTCCATACGCCGTGGGAGTTAAGCAACCTGCAACTCGCGGCTGTGGTTCGCAAGCACGAGGTGCCCTACATTGTCTCCGTGCATGGCATGTTGGATGACTATTGCATGCGGCAAAAGAGGCTCAAGAAACGAGCCTTTCTCACTCTAGGAGGACGCAGACTTTTCTCCAGGGCGACCACGGTGCATTTCACAGCGGCGGCGGAAAAGGAACAAGCGAGCCCTTGGATTCCGGGCGACTATTTGCCCGTGGTTCAGGCGTGTGCCCTTGACCTGGAACCCTATAAATCGCTCCCAGGGCCGGGTCCCGCGCTCGCGGCCTTTCCGCAATTGGCAACGCCCCAACAGAAAATTCTGTTTCTGAGTCGGCTCCATCCAAAAAAAGGAGTGGAATTGCTGCTCGAAGCGGTGGCGCTTTTACGCGATCAAAACAAAAATGTCGAACTTCTAATTGCTGGGCCAGGGGAGGCGGATTATGTCAGCCGGCTAAAACAGATTGGAGTGCAACTGGGGTTGCAAGATTCCACGCATTTTTTGGGCATGGTCCGCGGCGAGATCAAGCTATCCTTGTATGAGTTGGCCGACGTATTTGTCTTGCCCACGCATCAAGAGAATTTTGGTTTGGTGCTCCCCGAGGCACTCGCATGTGGGACGCCGGTCGTGACGACGCGCGGCACGGATATTTGGCGGGAACTCGCCGAGGCGGGCGCCATGATCGTCGACAATCGTCCTTCGGAACTTGCTGATGCGATTGCGGAATTACTAGACGATGACCAATTGCGAGTTCGCCTGGGAGCCCAGGGACGAAAATACGTGCGGAATTGGCTGGCCGAGGACAAAGTCCTCGCCGGTTATGAGCAGATGTATCGTGACACGATTCGCCGTGCTGTAACGAGATAATTCATGGCCATTACCAGAAATAACCCAGATGACGAACAACCGCTGTGCGATTTAAGCACGTTTCGCAACCCGGAGTATCATCCGGGCCGTGGCCTCCTGGTGCGTACGTT
>JBGTEU010000341.1:0-5708 GCA_041747595.1 Bythopirellula sp. | reverse complement strand
CGTCTACGTCCACGCTCGTCCGCTGTTTAGTAGATTCAACAGCGAAAAATCGCTCCACTGAACACAGTTTGGCGCTGGACTTGCACCGGAGGTGGGCCATGATTCCGCTTGCCGAAATAATTCTGTTTGCTGACATGTTTTCTTTTCCAGACCTCGACGTGGTGATGCTGTCGCGGATTCAGTTCGCGTTCACCATCATGTTCCATTATCTGTTTCCACCCCTCACGATCGGCATGGGGGTGGTGCTCGTGCATCTTGAAGCGATGTACCTGTGGAAGCGGGAACCGATCTACGAGCAAGCCGCGCGATTCTGGACGAAAATCTTCGCGGTGAACTTCGCCATCGGCGTCGCCACCGGCATCGTCATGGAATTCGAGTTCGGCACGAATTGGGCCACCTATTCGCGGTTCGTTGGCGACGTGTTCGGTTCCGCATTGGCCGCGGAGGGAATTTTCGCATTCTTTCTGGAGTCGGGTTTTCTCGCCGTGTTGGTGTTCGGTTGGGACAAGGTGAGCCCCGGGTTTCATTTTTTTGCCGCGCTCATGGTGTCGCTCGGTTCGATCTTTAGCTCGATCTGGATCACAGTCGCCAACAGTTGGCAACAAACCCCCGCCGGGCATCACATCGTGCCGATGATCCGCGACGGCGAGCCGTGGGTCATCAACGGCGAAGTCAGTCGCCGAGCCGAGATTACCGACTTTTGGGCGATGGTCTTCAATCCCTCGACGGTGCATCGTTTGGTGCATGTGTGGCTCGGCTGCTTTATTTTGGGCGCTGCGTTTGTCATGAGCATCTCCGCCTGGTATTTGCTCAAAGGAAAGCACCGGGACTTTGCCGAGCGCTCGTTCACGGGCGCATTGTGGCTCGCCACTGCGTCGAGTCTCGCGATGCTCGTGAGCGGTCACTTTCAAGCCCAGAATGTTTATGAAACGCAGCCCGCCAAGCTTGCCGCGTTCGAAGCCCACTACAAAACCGGCCCGGCGGATTTGAGTTTATTCGGTATTCCCGACAATGAGAACGAAACGATCCATGGCAACATTGCGATTCCCGGGGGACTGAGCAAACTGCTATTCGACGACCCAAGCGCCGAAGTCATTGGCCTCGACCGGTTTCGTGAAGAAGACCGCCCGCCGGTGGCGATTTCGTATTTCAGCTACCACTTGATGATCGCAATCGGCGTCTTCTTTATTGTGATCACGGTGTTGGCCACGGTGTTGCGGCTGAGCAATTCGCTGTTTCAACGCCGCTGGCTGATGTGGGTATTTGTCGCGGCGGTGATCCCCGCGTTCGTTGCGAACGAAGCGGGTTGGGTCGCCGCCGAGGTGGGCCGGCAGCCGTGGATTGTTTATCCGCCGTTTGAGATGAGCGAAAACGGAGAGCCCCGCGTCGACGATCAAGGCCGATTTGTATACGACGAAAGCGAGGGACTCCGCACGTCCAAAGCGGTGTCGGCAGTTGTCACAGCGGAACAAGTGCTAGGGTCCATCGTGATGTTTATGGCGATCTACTTATTGCTGTTCATCGTGTGGGTCTATGTGCTGCATCAAAAAATCACCGCGGGCCCCGAGATTGTCTCCTCAGAGGTGACAACCTCCAAGCAGGGCGGGGCACTCGGCGCGGCCGGCGCTCGGGTGGAACATCGAGAATCGCTCACCGATGCCAAGAAAGAAGGCCCCCGTCATGGATCTTAATCTCATTTGGTTCGTACTATTGGGGATCTTGCTCGCGGGTTACGCAATTCTCGACGGCTTTGATCTGGGTGTCGGCATTCTCCACCCGCTCGCGCGGAGCGATGAAGAGCGGCAGCTCGTGATGGGCTCGATCGGGCCGATCTGGGATGGCAACGAGGTGTGGCTCGTCACATTTGGCGGGGCGTTGTTCGCTGCGTTTCCCGAGGCGTATTCAACAATCTTCTCCGCGTTTTATACGCCGTTCATGCTGCTGCTGTTCTGCTTGATCTTCCGGGGCGTGAGTCTCGAATTTCGCAACAAAGTTCACTCCAATCAGTGGCGGCGGCTGTGGGATTTTGCGTTCTTTGGCGCGAGTTTGGTAGCGAGCTTTCTCTTCGGCGTCACCACGGCCAACGGACTCTTGGGCATTCCACTCGACGAGCGGGGCGAGTTCACCGGCGGGATTCTCGATCTGCTTGGCCCCTATCCTGTGCTCATCGGTCTGCTGACCGTGGCGATGTTCGCCCTCCACGGCGGGTTGTATCTCCACCTGAAGACCGAGGGAGGCACCCAACGACTGTTTTACCGTTGGATTTGGCACGCTTGGGGACTTTATCTCGTGCTATGGAATCTGGCGACGATGTACACGCTGGTGGAAATCCCGCGTGCCACGTTGAATTTTCAACATGCCCCCTGGGCTATTGGTGTCGTGGTGCTCAACGTGCTCGCAATGGCTAACATCCCTCGCTGTATTTATTTGAAGAAAATCGGCCAAGCCTTCTTGTCGTCTTCGTTGGGGATTGCTTGTCAAGTAACGCTCGTGGGAGTCGCGCTGTTTCCCAACTTGGTGACGGCCAGCAACGAAGTCGCCCACAGCCTGACGATCTACACGGCCGCGTCGAGTCAGAAGACTCTCGGGATAATGCTCATCATCGCATTGATTGGCATGCCCTTGGTTATCAGCTACACGGCCGTGGTGTATTGGACCTTCCGTGGCAAGGTGACCGAAGACGTGTACGGACACTAACGGGAAATTATGCCGCCACCGCGCTGCGCGCACCGTAGAGCGCCTCGTGAATCGCCGTGGCGATCTCAGCCGAGGCGTGTGGTCGAGCCAGGGCCCGCATGTTGAGCGCCATCGTCTTCCGCAAATTCTCGTCAATGATCATCGGCGTAAGCTCGCGCGCCAAAGCTTTGTCGAGCGAACCGACTTGTGATGATTCGTCAATCAAGCGGCAAGCTCCTGAAGCGGCATAAACTTTGGCGTTTGCCAATTGCTGATCTTCCCGTGCTTGTGCGTAAGGGACCAACAAGGCCGGTACTCCGGCGAGAGCCAACTCTGCGAGCGTGGTCCCACTGGAACGACAGACCACCAGATCGCTGTCGAACATCACCGACGCTATTTCGTCGATGTAGGTCACCGCCAGTGCCGACACACCCAATTGCCGGTAACGCCGTTCGGTTTCTTGGAGTTGCCCTTCGCCCGTTTGATGCACGATCTGCCAATCGACGAGGCAATCGCTGAGTTGCTTCAAGGCCGTGGGCATCGACTCGTTAAGCGAACGCGCTCCCCCTGCCCCACCGAGAATGACCATCCGCTTTTGTCGGTTGGAATTTGGAGTTTGAGGCTCGGCGGTACGCTTTTGCTGCAGGCGTGAAAACAATTCCTCAAACGCTGGCCGTGTCGGATTGCCCGTCACTTTCACGGGGGCCTGCACGTGCAAATGGGGCCGCGTTTCTTCGAATGCCGCACACACCATCCGCGCGGCTCGTGCAAGCCATCGCGTCGTGCGGCTTGGCACGGCGTTTTGCTCGATCAGAATAAACGGCGTGCCTCGTTCCGCAGCCGCGCGGACAACGGCGGTACTGGTGTGACCCCCTAAACCGACGACCAGCGAAACTTGTTGTTCACGCAGAATCCATTTCGCCGCACAGTAACCGACGATATTGTCGGTCACAAAACGCAGGGCCTGCATGGGATTCCGGGGCAGAGGTTGCGACGGTACCGTCACGTAGTGATAACCGGTCGTGCGGACCGAATGTTTCCCCCGGCAGCGGCCTGGCCCGGCAAATGTGATTTCCGCCTGCGGAATTTGCTTGGCGACATGTGCGGCCACTGCAATGCCAGGAAACAATTGTCCCTGTGCTCCGCCGCCGGCAAACATGATGTGAGGTGAGGCGGCCATAGGCGAACAGCATGTACGGGGTGAGGCAGAAAATCCGCTGAGTCACCGGGGCAACGCGATGCGTTACCCCGGTGCTCAGACATAAGCTTCATCGTGAAGCACCTGTCAGGCAGCTGACCCAGAAGCTGCCTCGGACAGGCTTGATTGCTCCGACCCCAGGGAGGGCAGTTTGTCAGACCCCGCAATCCAACAAACTAACGATGAAGCTTCAACAGTATCTCGTGTTTCCTAAGCCGCGGCTGACAAGGGAAATTGCGAACGGTCGTCGAGAAGCTCCACCAAACGATCGCACGTTTCGCGATCCGCTCCCAACAACAACACCGTGTCGCCCGGCATCAATCGGCAAGCCAACAACTCACAAGCGGCACGACTATCGCGGCAAACGACAACGTTGGCAAGATCAAGTCCCGAGTCGCGGGCACCGATGGCCACTTCACGGCCCGCCAAGCCACAACTCACCAACACCGACGCCCCACCTTCGGCGACAATCGCCTGACCAAGTTGCCGACCCGAGCTGATCCGCGACGTGTCACACAGCACCAAGCGTCGACCGACGGCCCTGAATCCTCGCAGTAGCTCCAAGGCTTCCGTCGTTTCTTGATGGCTGACGATGTTCGCACAAAGCAGCGAAGTGCCCTGCGCGACTCGCACTTCCATCGCTTCACGATGGATGCGCAAGTGCGTCACTTTGTGTTGGGGGGTTCGTTCTAGCATAAGAGTATCAATCCATTCCATGATGAAACTGGGTCCTAACATTCAAGCAATTAAAACTAAAGCGACGACTTCTCAGGCGACCAAGCGAAGCAGCGGTTCCTTCACTCGGGCGTAGAGCAGATGGCGAGTCAAAGCGGCATCGCCCTCTTCCTGATCTACGACAAACGTTCCGTACGCATGCTGTGGTTCCCAACGACTGCCGGCAATGACAACCACGTCGCCTGGCTGGGCCATGGCAACGGCACAAGCGATGGCTTCCGCGCGATCGGCGACGATTTCGACGGTTGCTCGTTGTTTGCTATCTCCTACGCCGATTTCCTCTTCTGGAAACGCACGGGCTACAATTGCCAAATCGGCCAGGCGACTCACCACGTGAGCCACGGCCAATTGTTCACTGTAAGTCGCGTCGGCCGGATCGCCCAGCACGCAAATCACGCGGCGGGTGCTCAACTGTCGAGCGGTACGCAAGCTGGCTCGCAACGATTCGGCCGTATCGGCCGCATCGACATACACGGGAAAACCTTGTCCGCAGTCAACACGCTCCATTCGACCGGGCAATTTTTCGAGGGCCTCGATCCCAGCCGCGATCGTTTGCAGATCGATGCCGTAGGACAGAGCAATCGCGGTTGCGGCCAGGCAGTTCGACAAATGATGCTCGCCCACCATGGGGGTCCGCACAGCCGCCGATTGATTGCCGGCGGAAATCATGAACACTTGTTCGTTCGAGTGTTGCTCAACCCCATACCCGGATATCTCAGCGGCCGAGACTTCGGCTTGATCTTTCGTGCCGAAGGTCAGTACGGGACCTTCGACGTGGGTGAGCCACTTGATGCTTACCGGATCGTCGGCATTAAACACGGCCACGCCGGTTGGATCCAGCGATTCGAGAATCCGTTTCTTAAGGTTTCGATAGCTTTGTACCGAATTATGCAACTCGAGGTGAGCATCCGACACGTTTGTGATGCAGACCGCATCAAAGGTAACTCCAGCAAACGCCGATTGGGCAATCGCTTGGCTCGACACTTCAACCAGTGCGTGGGTGCAGCCGGCGGCGACCATCCGCTCGAGCCGTAGTGCCAATTCGGGCGCACTGGGAACTTCAATCCCCGCGCTGTGCGACATGCCGTCGTAGCAGCCG
>JBGTEU010000340.1:0-4940 GCA_041747595.1 Bythopirellula sp. | reverse complement strand
ATCGTGTTGGTCTGCAAGAAAAAGAGTAATCCCGCGATTGTCGAAATCCCTGCCGCGAGGGCAACAGCATAAATGGAACGAAGTGGTAATAACCGTCGTTGAGGCAACGAGTTGCCTACATTGACAATCGAAGGTCGGGCGATAGGATGAACGGTCGACGATCAGCCCCAAATAGGTGGGCTGCTTGGCTTTCCATTCGCAAACCTTTTGCGCGACCCTGCCAGTTTCTAGTTAGGTTGCGTAACCTCAGGGAGGAATTCCTCGAGAGATGCCAGAACCAATCACGCAGTTGGAGCACGCCCGGGCCGGAACGATCACTCCCGAAATGGAATTCGTCGCCCAGCGCGAAAAGTTGGAACCGAACACAATTCGTGAGGAGGTCGCGGCGGGGCGGATGGTGATTCCCGCCAATCGCGTGCATCTTACCGGTCGGCTGGAGCCTATGTGCATTGGCATTGCGGCCACTTGCAAGGTCAACGCCAACATCGGCAACTCGGCGGTTACGAGCGATCAAGAGGGCGAACTCGACAAGCTGCACACCGCGGTGCATTACGGTGCCGACACCGTGATGGATCTCTCGACTGGAAAAAACATCGACGCGATTCGCAAGTCGATCATCGAGGCTTCGCCGGTGCCCATCGGTACGGTACCGATCTATCAAATGCTTGAAGAACTGGGGGGCGACATCGAAGAGATGCGGCCCCAACATTTTCTCGACATGGTCGAGCATCAGGCCAAGCAGGGCGTCGACTACATGACGATCCATTGCGGCGTGAAGCTCGAACACCTGCATCTCACGATGGGCCGCGTGACGGGGATCGTCAGCCGAGGCGGTTCGCTGATCGCCAAATGGATGATGGCCCATCGCAAGCAAAATCCGCTACTGGAATCGTTCGACGATCTTTGCGACATCATGCGTCAGTACGACGTCACTTGGAGCCTCGGTGATGGCCTGCGGCCGGGTTCGCTTGCCGATGCCAGCGATGACGCCCAATTCGCGGAACTCGACGTGCTCGGCGAATTGACCAAGCGCGGTTGGGAACGGGGCACACAGGTGATGGTTGAAGGCCCTGGGCATATCCCCATGGACGAAATAAAAATGAACGTCGAACGGCAGATTGAAATCTGCCAGGGCGCACCTTTCTATGTGTTGGGACCCTTGGTGACCGACTTCGCTCCCGGCTACGACCACATCACCAGTTGCATTGGTGGCGCACTCGCTGGTTGGGCGGGGGCCGCGATGCTCTGTTACGTGACACCGAAAGAGCATCTGGGCCTGCCCGAACGGGAAGATGTCAAGCAGGGTCTGATCGCCTACAAAATCGCGGCCCACGCGGCCGACATTGCCCGGCATCGGCCGGGTGCGCGTGATCGCGACGATGCGTTGTCTCGCGCACGGTTTGCCTTTGATTGGGCTGAGCAGTTCCGCCTGTCGCTCGACCCCGAAACGGCCCAGGCCTATCACGACCAGACTTTACCGCAGGATACGTTCAAAAGCGCCCATTTTTGCAGCATGTGCGGTCCGAAGTATTGCTCGATGAAGATCACCGAAGACATCCGCGAAATGGCGGCGCAAGGTAAGTTGGAGTTGCCCGTGGTGGCGAAGTCGTAATTTGTTATCGAATTGATGAGAGGCGATTGCATAAACAAGTTCGACGACACGAGCGCTGCAATGTCAGGCACCAATCGCGTATTCGAAATACTTGCCGCTGCAAAACGACTCGCACAGGAGTATCACCAATTAACGGATAAGCCCCTTGGCATCACTGGCGAAGTTGCTGAGTACGAGGCTGCACGAATTCTCGGTTTGGAACTTACGGCTGCGCGACAGACTGGATTCGATGCGATTGAGACAAAAGATGGTATCGAGCGGCGACTGCAGATCAAAGGACGTCGTTTAATAGACGGTCGCAAGCGTAGCCAGCAACTGGGCTCGATTAAAATCAACAACGAGTGGGATGCTGTCTTGATGGTATTGCTGAACCAGAATTTTGATGCCGTGGAGATATATGAGGCCGAGCGAGAGGCGATTATTTCTGCATTGATTGCTCCAGGGTCCAAAGCGCGAAACGATCGTGGTGCAATGGCGGTCAGTAAATTCAAATCCATCGGTAGACTACATTGGAAAGTATGAATCTGTAAGTCATGCGTTTTAAGTAAGGACTGATCGCATGCTAAGTCGCGAAAAGCTGGAGGAGTATCGCCGCATGACCACTGGAGAACGGTTGGCGCTGACGCTCAAGATGACAGACGAGGCTCTTCCACGTCTGCTTTCTGGAACTCCGGAACAGGTGAGACGCAGGTTGGAAATCCTGCGACTTGACAACGATGAGCGAAACCAACGAGTGCTTGAAGGGTTGCGAAGAGCAGAATTAGGGATACCACATCCAACGGTGCCGCAGGAATCGGCAGTCGATGTCGAATTAGCTAAGGACCCACAATTAGCCAAGGAGCTGGAAGAATGGTTGTGAAATTTGATCGTATTATGAACCTGCTGTTTGCACTTGTGGTCGGTATCGTCGGATGCGCCGACACCAAGACCGCCTCGACCAATAAAGTCGAGCCAGAGGCCACGGTCGCCGCCTTCAACGTCGCCGGTGCTCCGACGGTCATGTTTGAAGTGTCCGACATGGTTTGCGAATCCTGCAGTGCGGCGGTACACGACACTCTGGCTGCTCAGCCGGGAGTCAAAGACGTGACGGTCGACTTGGAAAGCAAAGTTGCGACGGTAGCCGTGGACGAAGCGGAGTTTGATTCGGAGACCGCGCTCGCCGCGCTGGTGGACAAGCAATTCTCGCAAGCGAAACTCAAAGAGGCTCCGACCAAGCCCGCCGAGCCAGTTGCTCACGCTGCACCTGAGCCGTCTGACAGTTGAACGATCGACAATCCGAAGAATCGAAATGGCCTGCGAATACATCGCGGGCTATTTTTTTGCCAAGTGCGGCCGTTCTCCCACCGACGCATCCGTCGGGTGATAGAACAAAGCAATCGGTAGCATCAGTACGGCGATAAACAGAAACACGAGACTTCGTGGCCATTCTTGCCACTCGATAATCTTAGTGAGTGCCCAATAAATGCCCGACGCGAGCAGGATGCCGATCCAGTTGGCTTGATTCATCACCGCGATCATGCGGCCCTTTTTGTCGTTGGGTGGCCGCGACTGCATGAAAACCTGTAGGGGGACCGCAAACAGGCCCGTGAACGCTCCCATGATCAAGAACAGGGGAAGACTCGCCCAAAAGCCCAGCCACTGCGAACTATCGCCAATGCCTGGCATACGAGTCAGCGAGCCCGTGGGATCTTTGAGATCTTCGATGTTTCCTTGAGCGGGAATCGCGACAATCGCTAGAGTGATCAACATGCCGACGCTGCCGATTCTGAGAAGACGAAAATCCACTCGTCCTTTGGAAACGAGCCCCCCGATGACGCAGCCCACTGCGATTCCCACTCCAATGATGGCGCTCAACGCGCTCGTGTTGTCGTCGCCCACTTGAAGGACGAGTTTTCCGAGTGCGTTCACGGCTGACGGCACCAAACCAGCCAGGAGCCAAAACAGGCTCGACACCGTGAGAGCCATCAACAGTGGGCGATCCACTTTCAAGAGCTCGATCATGTCGCGCGGCACGGTGAGCGCCTCAGGCGTGAATTTCAGCTGCGGGTTCGCGATCGGAACTCGACGCACCCACAACGACGTGAGGGTTCCCGCTATGGCGATTCCAACGCATGCGATGGATCCGACCCACAATCGGCCTTCAAAGTATTTCAGCAAGATGCCCGCGATCGCCGTCCCGAAGATGATAGCCAGAAAAGTTGTCATCAACATAAAGCCGTTGGCCCGCGGCAGGTCTTGGTCGCGCAGCATCTCGGGCAAGATTCCATATTTGGCCGGTCCAAAAAAGGCGCTCTGCATGGCCATTAGGAACAGCACCGAGTAGAGCATCGCCATGGACCCATTCGCGGCGTACATGGCAAAACCGATCCCACCTAGCGCCATCACCAGGATCTCGGCTACTTTGCAACTGATCACGATGGTCCGCTTGCTATAACGGTCGGCCAGAAATCCCGCGTAGCCGGTGAACGCAAGAAAGGGTGCCGCGAATAAAAGCATCGGCAGCCATTGGTTGTCGGCCGCTTCAGACTTGAGGGCTTGGTCCACTTCCGCGATCGAGAGCAGCAACACCAATTGCTTAAACAGATTGTCGTTAAACGCCCCGAGAAACTGCGTGACCGTCATACCCCAAAAGCTTCTGTCGACGTAGAGCGTGGGGAGGGCCGTCGTGTCGAGGTGCTTGGTGACGGCTTCGGAGGTCGTTTCTGCGGAGGACATGAGAAGATTATGCGTAGCCTCGTCGCGGGCAGCAATATGAATTGGTGCCAGAACTAAGCGAGTTCAGGCAATTCCGGGGGAGCGATCTTTAATTTTGGCGAGGACCTCGGGGAGCGGATATTCGATGATCGGGACTTCAAGAGATGCCACCTCGTTCAAACGTCGCCAGCCGCGTGTGAGAAGCTCTTCTTGTTGCCGCACAAATTGATGATCAAGCTTGCGTTTGTCGAACGGCCCTTCGCGGAACATCGGTGGGAAGTCGTCAGCCACGATGTATTGCGCGAGCTCGGGATTGCAGCGACTGTGCCGCTCGGGGCTGGTGTGCAGAACTTCGGGATCGAGCATGCCCACGATGTAACGTAGATAAAGATCGCTGTCGGTCAGAAGAGCCACATCTTGGCCGCAGACGTCGCAGAGATAACCTTCGTCGCATTTGGCCATAGGAATAGCTCTTAGCTTTTAGCAATTAGCTCTTAGAGCCTATCCGAATACTGAACTAAGGGTTTTCGCCTTCCGTACAGCAGAATAAGGATTTCTTTTCTTTGCTGGCACGGAGGTGCGTCTTGTCTTCAACATTCTCTTCGGCGTTTTTTGAGGTTCCTGAAGCGTTGTG
>JBGTEU010000339.1:0-3720 GCA_041747595.1 Bythopirellula sp. | reverse complement strand
GGGGTGAGCTCGGATGGACGTGGGCCTTTGGTACTGAGGGGCGGCCGATCGCATTGATGGAATTGTGGCGAGACCGAAACTCTGATGGACGATGTCAGTTGGCGCTGAAAAGGGACCAGTGTTTGGCGCTTGAAAGTCCTCCACCCAACATGGAGGTGGAGGTGTCTGGTTAGATGGAGGGTTTCCGGAAGGAGACCGTTCATCAGGAGCCGGACATGCCCAATCACTTGGCTATGGATAAAGTCCAAACTATTCAGCACTTAGCTCAATCAGGCTGGTCGCAGCGTCGGATCTCCGAGGCAGTAGGAGTCGACCGGAAGTCGATTCGACGCCTGTTAGGTTCCCCCAGCTCAAAAGGGACCACTGAATCCGACAAAGCGCCAACGGGTCTGGAGTCAGATTCCGAGAGTTCAAAAGGGACCACCGTGGATGTCGAAGCGCCAACGGCTCCAGAAGTCTGTGATTCGCCGGCCGATAGCACTGAATCTGCTCCGGCGCCGCCAGCTTCTCGCAGCAGTTGTCGAAAGTTCCATGAGCCGATCGTGCAGGGGCTACAGACGCAGCTAACATCGCAGCGGATCTATCAGGATCTGAAGACCGACCATGGCTACACGGGAAGCTATTGGGCACTTAATCGCTACATCAATCGTCTCGAGCAGAAAAAGGCGTTACCGTTCCGCCGCATTGAAACACCGCCAGGTCAAGAGGTGCAAGTCGACTTTGGCAAAGGTGCGCCGTATATCGATCGCGACGGCAAGAAACGTCGCTGTCATGTGCTGCGTGTCGTGCTAAGCCATTCCCGCAAAGCCTACAGCGAAGTTGTGGCACGTCAAACGACTGACAATTTTGTCGGAGCGTTGGAGAACGCATTCCACGCGTTCGGCGGTGTGCCACGAACGATCGTGGTGGACAATTTGAAGGCCGCGGTGATCAAGGCAGATTGGTTCGATCCTGAGTTAAATCCAAAAATAATCGACTTCTGCCGATATTACAGCACGACCATACTGCCGACTAAACCACGTACGCCAAGGCACAAAGGGAAAGTCGAACGCGGCGTGGGTTACGTGCAAGGCAATGCCCTGAAAGGCCGGGTCTTTGAAAGCCTGGCGAAGCAGAATGAGTTCCTACAGCATTGGGAGAGCAGCGTTGCTGACACCAGAATTCATGGCACAACCAAGCGTCAAGTCGGTAAATTATTTCACGACGCAGAACGCGCTGCTCTCCACCCCTTGCCGCGAGATCGGTTTCCAAACTATCGAGAGTCCCAACGTACTGTCGGACGTGATGGACACATCGAGCTAGCCAAAAGCTTTTACTCGATGCCACCGGAGTATGTCACTCATGAAGTGTGGGCTCGCTGGGATAGTCACGTCGTGCGAGTCTATAACCAGAACTTTGCTCAGATCGCAATCCACGCGCGTGTCGAGCCTGGAAAATACAGTACGAATCCCAGCCACATCGCCAGCGAAAAAATCAACAGTGTAGAGCGTGGAACGGCCTATTTGCTGGGCAAAGTGCGATACATCGGGCCTCACGCCGTACGTTGGGCCGATGCCATGATGATCGAGCGTGGGATTGCCGGAACACGTGTGCTACAAGGCCTCTTGTCACTAGCGCGGAGATACAGCAGTTCCCAGATCGAACTTGCTTGTGATGCTGCATGGCGTCATCGTACATTTCGACTTCAGTCGGTACGACACCTGATTGATCGTCAGGGACCACAACAGCAACTGATGGAGTTCATGGAGGAGCATCCGTTAATTCGTTCACCGCACGAATACGCTGAATTCGTGCATAACATCATCCAAGGAGGAAGTTAACACATGACCAACGCAAATCTTACAACAACGCTCCGCAAGCTGAGGCTCTCCGGGCTTCTCAGTTCTCTGGAAATGCGTCTGCACGAAGCTACGGCGGCCAACCTCTCCCATCAGGAGTTTCTGGAGTTGATCCTCGAAGACGAACTCCTAATCCGTGGGGATCGACAAATTCAGCGACGTATCGCGCAAGCAGGATTTCGCGATCAACGTCGCATTGAAGATTTCGACTTCACTTTCAACCTATCGATCAAGCGGTCACGAGTTTTCGAATTGGCTTCGTGCCGGTTTATTCACGAACACCGCGACTTGCTTCTGATTGGCCCGCCAGGAACGGGGAAGAGCCACTTAGTACAAGGATTGGGTCTGTCGGCGATCCGACACGGCTTCGTGGTCTACTACCGATCAATCTTCGATGTCGTCCGCGATTTCCTTGCCGACGAGGCCATGGAGGGACATGAACGCATTATGCAACGCTACCTCAAACCAGACCTGTTGATCATCGACGACATGGGCATCAAGCAACTCCCGAAACGGAGTGGAGAATTCCTGTTTGAAATCGTCATGCGTCGTTACGAGCTTCGCTCGACAGTCATGACGAGCAACCGACCGGTGAGCGATTGGGGGAAGCTATTGGGCGACGTGCCGGCCGCCTCGGCCATTCTGGACCGGTTCCTACACCGTGCCGAGATGATCGAAATCACCGGCCGTAGCTACCGACTCCATGACCGCCAAGAAAGTTCAAAAGGGACCAAAGCGCCAACGGCTCCCCAGGACGATACCAAAAGTACAAAACAAGCGCCAAAACGGACCACGGAAACGGAATAAGCGCCAATTCGAGGAAGTGGGGGATTCTGAAGCGCCAACGGGTGGTCCCTTTTAAAGGTTCTCCCGCATTCTCGGTGAAGTTCCTGGACGCCCGATGTCCAAGAGAGCCCGCTTTTTTCGACGAGACGCGAAGTCTGTTTGGTTAGGCTTGAATTAGGGATTACAATCCCCCGGCAAGTATGGCATGGCCTGATCCCGATCACACTGTGGCGATAAATCGTGTGCGGAGCAGGTCAAATTTCGCTCGGCCATACATCTGACGCTTAATCATTTTTAACCGGTTCACGTGGCCCTCGGCCATACCGTTGCTCCACTCCGTCGTCAATGCGGCGACAACGGCCTTCCAGTCGGTCTGCAGTCCAAGTGCAAACCGCCGGATGGAGGTCGGCACCTTTTTACGGGTCGCCGTTTCGAACCAGCTTTTCAGCCGTTCACCTGTGCGTTGACGAAGCATTTGCATAAACTCGCTCGCGATCCGCCAGGCGGCGCGAATCTCCGGGCAATGACGAAGAATCGCACGCTTCAATCCGGACTCGTTCTCCGTAAGTTTCGTGTCTTTCTTCAAAAGTAGGAACGAAACTCGAGTGGCCGACAAGCTGCGAGGATGATGCACCGCCCAGTGTTCTTGGGGGCGATCGTGATGTTTCCAGTGTCCAACAATGCGCCGCAGCGTCATACGAGCCGTGGAATCCTCGTTCCTGGACCTCGCGCCAGAGAACAGCGGCATTATGGCACCCAGCACTCCAACGCTCCTGGAGGTAGCCTTTCACAGAATCCGCAGTACTCGAATACTGGCGAACGGCTCGTTCAGGAAAGCCGTCCGAGCGCAGATATCGGCGCACGGTACCACGGTAGACACCACATTGACGAGCAGTAGACCGTTCTGAAACACCCTGTGCGTGGAGCTGGCGCACTCGTTCATAGACCGCGAGTCGCCGACGTCGATTCTCAGCCTTCCGAAGATCTTTCTTGGTTTTGGCGGGTGACGTTGGCGGCTGTGGGTTACCAGGGCTTGTCGACGATGCGACTTCCCTGGATTTTTCCGCGGCGTCACGGAGTTCGGATAAGTGCCCCT
>JBGTEU010000338.1:0-2040 GCA_041747595.1 Bythopirellula sp. | reverse complement strand
GAGGGATACGCCGCTGGCCATGGCCTGGATTTCTATCCCACGATCTTCGAACTGATCGACGCCGACCAACTCAACTCCATTGCCGCGCGGGGCGGGTTTCCCACGCGATTTCCCCACTGGCGGTTCGGCATGGAATACGAGCAGCTCAACAAGGGCTACCACTACGGGCTGCAAAAAATCTACGAGATGGTAATCAACAACAACCCCTGCTACGCCTATCTGATGCGGAGCAATGGGTTGATCGATCAAAAACTGGTGATGGCCCACGTCTACGGGCATTGCGACTTTTTCAAGAACAATCAGTGGTTTGCCCACACGAGCCGCAAGATGATGGACGAGATGGCGAACCACGGCAACCGCATTCGCCGGTACATGGACGAAGTGGGGATCGAGAAGGTCGAGAACTTCATCGATACCTGCATGAGTATCGAGGATTTGATCGACATCCACGCGCCATTTATCCGCCGCCGCGAGCAAAAGAATCGTTACGATTTCTCCGGCGACGAGAAGCCGGAGCGCAAAGGCCCCGCGCGATTCGAAGCCAAGGATTACATGGACCCGTTCATCAATCCGAAGAGTCGAATGCATACTGAAGACGAGGAAGATGAACAGCCGGTCCCTAAGATTCCTGAACGGCCAGAACGCGACGTGATGTTGTTTCTCTTGGAACACGCCCCGCTCAATAGTTGGCAAGCCGACGTGCTGGCGATCTTGCGGGACGAATCGTATTACTTCGCCCCGCAAGCACAGACCAAAATCATGAACGAGGGTTGGGCCAGCTATTGGCATTCGACCATCATGATCCGCCAGGGGCTTACCGCGGCCGACGTGATCAACTATTGCGATCACCACAGCGGCACGCTGGCGAGTTCCCCCACGCAGCTCAACCCCTACAAGGTGGGCATCGAACTGTTCCGCAACATCGAAGACCGCTGGAATCGCGGGGCGTTTGGGCCGGATTATGAGAACTGCGATGACCATCGCATCCGCGAGTCGTGGAACACCGACGCGGGTCTCGGTCGCGAGAAAATATTCGAAGTCCGGCGGATTCACAACGATCTGACGTTCATCGATGAGTTTCTCACGCTGGAATTCGTCCGCGAACACAAGCTGTTCCGCTTTGGCTACAACTCGCGGAGCGACGTTTACGAGATCGAAAGCCGTGAATTCCCCAAGGTCAAGCAGCAATTGCTCGATAGCCTCACCAACCGCGGGCGGCCGATCATCACGGTGGTCGACGGCAATTACAAAAATCGGGGCGAGTTGTACTTGGAACACAGATTCTCAGGCGTGGAACTCCAGATGGATTACGCCCGCGACACGCTGGAAAATTTACAACGCATCTGGGGCCGGCCGGTCCATTTGGAGACTTGCCTGGAGGACTCGCGGGCCGTGTTGTCGTTTGATGGGTCCGAGCACGATTTCGAGAAAGGAGAATCCGTCGAACTCGACGAATCGGAGGGTGGGATATGAAACTGCGCGACGATTTTTTACAGGAGCTGCGTAACTTGATCGGCCAAACCCAACAACGGGCAATCGCCGTTGATGGTCCACGAACCGTCAAGTGCCAGGTGGAGCAGTGCGATGCGCTGAGCGCGTCGATTACTGATTTCACCCTAGAAACCGGCGAGATGGCCACCGCGGGCATTGCGAAACTGCAAGCGGCAAGTCAGGCGCTCTGTCTGCGGGTGACTTATTTGCTCGAACCGATCTCGCCGATCGAAATCGACGCGACCGGTTGCGTGGTGCAAATGCGGAGTAATCCCCCCCACAAGGATGACAATGGCTTGCGGTACTACGAACTCACGTTGCGTCGCGGCGGGTGCGTTTCGCTCTGCCGCTATGAGAAACAGCCCGGCAACGCCCGGGTGGTGGTTCCAGCGACGCTCACTCACGAGGTGCTAGCCCGGCTGGTAGATGATTTTAATGAAGCCGTCGAAGAAGTTATTAGCTAGCCAAGCCCGTTCGCCGAATTAAGATAAAAGAGAGTAGGGTAGAAAGTGAGTAAGTGGTAGATGTAAAAAAGATACTTACTCACCT
>JBGTEU010000337.1:0-5930 GCA_041747595.1 Bythopirellula sp. | reverse complement strand
GCACCGTGGCGACGTGATCGATATTAACGCCAAGAGTTGGCATGCGTGCTTCCTGAATTGACTGCGGTCCGCATACGCGGATTATGCGGATTTCGCTTGGTGACCTAGCTGACACCGCCAGAGGGAGTTGGTTCACGGTTTTCCACTACCCATGCCAAAGTCTTTGCGTCCTTGGCACTTACATCATACCGGACTAACCATCCTTTGTAACCTAGACTTTTGCATGCGGTAGCCGTGTCCTTGGGACGTTGTCTACGCAGCTTGCTTATCAAGAGAATCTTTTCTGCCACTGTCACAAGTACTGAAAACAACATTAAGTAAACCGCTTGTGGGCGCGTCGTTCCACGAACACCTGATGTTGGAAATGCACCTAGGAACTCTCCCATGAACTGCCAAAAACTTGCCGGTTTGATTCAGGAATTGCAGCCCGAAGCCACCACACAGGACGTCGCCCGATTGTGCTTGTTGATCGCCAATAATGCGGATCGACTTGACAATCTTGGCGACGAAAAAAAATTGCGGTCCACATGGAATGAGATGGGGCTCAGGCTGCAAGCGGCCACCGATCAACACGCCGCCATGACCTTTGAACTCGAGGAACTTGCCAGTTCCGATCCCGAGCAATTCAGCAAGGATCAAATCTGGATACTCATACGAGCCATCAAAGTGCAAAGCCAAGTACTGCAGATGTATGTTGGTCAGCCGCTGCTGGACGTATAGTGAGAGCATTCACAAGTCTTCTTAGAGCAGCCAACCCACCACGTTCATGTAGAGGACGATCCCCACAATATCGCTAATTCCCGCGATGAAGGGCGTGCTCATCAACGCGGGGTCAAATCCCAGGCGATGAAACAACAGCGGCAGCAACGATCCCAACAGCGTGCTGCAGGTGACGACGAGGACGATGGTAATCGGCAATACGAGCGCATCAATAAAGCTGGGTGCCATAAAACAGCCGATCGAGTAACCGATTATCGAGAGGCAGCCACCCAAGAGAAATCCGATCACGAGCTCGCGTATAATCACACGCCGCCAATCACTCGGGGCGATTTCTTTGGTTGTGAGGGCGCGAATCATCAAAGTTGCCGATTGGCTGCCCGAATTTCCGCCCGTGGAGATCACCAAGGGCACGAACCAGGCGATCCAGGCAAATTGCCGTACACTTTCGCTGTAAGACTTCATCGCGAACGTGGTCAACAATGCCCCGCCAAACAATAATGCCAGCCAACCTGCACGGTGCCGGGTCAGTTGGAGCCATGGGGTCGCCAAATAACTCTCGGTCAAGGGTTCCACCGCACCGGCAAGATGAGCGTCCCGAGTCGCTTCTTCCTGAAACACGTCGATAATGTCGTCGTGCGTGATGATCCCCACGAGACGCTGCTCGGTATCCACCACGGGGATCGCGAGAAAGTTAAAGTCCGCCACCTTCTCGGCCACCGTCTCTTGATCGTCCGTGGCCACCACGGTCATCAGATCACGAGTCATCAGATCGGAAAGCAACATGTTCGGCTTGCTAATGTGCGTGACCAACTGACGTGCCGAAACCAGGCCACGCAAGTGCATTCCTTCGTCGACGATGTAAATGTAGTAAATCGTTTCAAAGTCGTGCGATTCGCGTCCAATCTCCTCGAGCGCTTCGCGCACGGTAAGCGTTTCCGGCAGGAACGCCACCTCGGTGGTCATCAGGGCGCCGGCCGTTCCCTCGGGATAGGCCCGCAGTCGCAAGATGTCGCGGCGTTCTTTGGTGGGAACCAGCGACAAAACTTCCTCGACCACGACGGGATCGACCTTCTTGATCAGGTCCACCCGGTCGTCGGGGGGCATGTCGGCGATGAGTTGGCTCAACTCCTTGGGATCGCCCGTTTCTAGAATCTTTACTTGGATCTCTTCGGGCAGATACACGAAAATCTGCGCGCGGGTGTTGTGATCGGCCGCTTGCAGGACGGCCCACGCTTCCTCTGGGGTAAGCCCTTCCATGAAGTCCGCCGTCTGGCCGGCGTGCAGAGCCGTGCAGAACTCGCGCAGCTCGGCCGTGTCGTGGGCGGCCAGCATTTCGCGAAGTTCCGGCAGATAGAGCGTGTTGATCATGTGAAGAGAGACTCGCTAGGGAACGGGAATCTTGCAGTTTATCGGCAATGGTTCGGCATTGTTAGGCGTGATTTACAGACCCTTCTAAACCTACCCCCGAGAACGCCCTTGGGAACTTGCTCGCTCGTATGTGCCCAAATGGATAATCGAAACGCGTGAACCGTGCCGCAAGATAACTGGGACAACCGGCACGATGACCATGGCCCTTGTACGTTGACACATATTGGGCCCGTGGGTAGCTTAGAACTAGTACGAAACTGCTTGTGAGAACAGATGTTACGTGATATTGCTACCAGCTTTCGTTTGAATCCGCCAAACTGGCAGCGGGCTTTGATGAGAACTACTTTGTCTGAAATGAATTCCACGGCGCTCTCTGATTTGGAAGCTTGTCAGGAGCAAATCGGTTACCGCTTCCGCAACATCGAATATCTGTCGGCCGCGCTTAAGCACGCCTCGGGAGTTCCGCATCGCCTGGCTTCGAACGAGCGGATGGAGTTTCTGGGCGATGCCATTCTTGGTTTCGTGGTTTGCGAGCAACTCTATCTGCAGTACCCCGAATATCTGGAAGGGGATCTCACCAAAATCAAGTCGGTCATCGTAAGTCGCGATACCTGCGCCACGATCTCCGAAAACCTCGGCCTGCCGGATTTCTTGATGCTTGGCAAAGGGATGGCTGCCGATCCAGAAATTCCCCGTTCGGTGATTGCCGCCGCGCTGGAGTCGTTGATCGCCGCGATTTACATGGACGGGGGCATCGAGCCCGCCAAGGCGTTCATCCTCAAACATATCGAAGCGGAAATCGAGCAAACCGTCTCGGGGGAATTTCGCGGGAATTACAAATCGCAACTGCAGCACTTCGCACAGCGTGAGCACGGAGTGACGCCGATTTACAATTTGCTCGATGAAAAGGGCCCCGATCACAGCAAGTGTTTCAAAGTCGCCGCTCAGGTGGCCACGGTGCTGTTTGCCCCGGCATGGGGACGCAGCAAAAAGGAATCGGAGCAGCGTGCCGCGCACAATGCGATCAGCCAACTTGCCGGCAAGCCGGTGCCTTATCCGACCGATGATTTGTTTGAGAATGGCGACGATTAAACGTTCCGCCGCATTGCAGGGAGTTTGCCGTGGCCAACATGCTCTCCGATCTCAAGGCGTGTCACTGTTGCGGGCTGATCCAACGCATCCCGCTACTGGGCCAAAAACAAATTGCCGTCTGCTCGCGCTGTGGCTCGACGGTTTGCCGGTTTGGCCATCACTCGGCAGGTCGGACCGCGGCCTTTGCCACCGCGGCGTTTATTCTCTATTGGCCGGCAATTTTGCTGCCGATCCTGGAAATTGAACGCCTCGGTCGGCACCATCAATCGAGCCTGTTGATGGGAACCATCGAACTCTTGCGCGAAGGAAGCTGGTTTGTTGGCCTCGTGGTTCTCTTGTTCTCGATTGTGTTTCCGCTGGTCAAGATTGTACTCCTCTTAGAGCTTAGCCTGCTCGGCATCTTGCATCGCAGGCACAAGGCGCTTACTTACCGACTGATGGAACAAGCGGGGAAATGGAGCATGATGGACGTCATGCTGTTGGCCTTCCTGGTGATGTTGGTGAAGCTTGGTGCCCTGGTCGAATTTCATTTGGGGCCGGCCGTGTGGGCTTTTGTCTTATGTGTGGCGATGAGCATGTTTGCATCGTTGTCGTTCAATCCGCACTCGATTTGGGACGGCGACAATGGCTGATACTCCTTCCTCGAACCCTGCGACCCCAGATTATCCCAAGGCTCGCGTTGCCGACGTGCAGCATCCGGCATACGTCGCGGGAAAACTCACGTCGCGAGTGTGGAACCTCACGGCGCTTTGCTTGTTGATTGCGATTGTCCTGGTGTGGATGGAACTTCGTTCTTCAGGAACGCGAATTCAGATCGCCTTTGCCGACGGCAGCGGCTTGGTCCCTGGTGATAAAGTTCGCTACCGCGGGATCGACGTCGGTGAGGTGGTGACGGTCGTCCTGGACGATGATCTCGAGCATGTCACGGTCACCGCCAAGCTCAGCGCCGAGTCCGCCCCCTTGGCTCGCGAGGGGACTCGGTTTTGGATCGAGCGGCCAGATATACGCTTGGGTCAGGTGCGTGGCTTGGATACGCTCATGGGGGGACGCTACGTAGGAGTTCTCCCTGGCCCGGCGAATAGTCCCACTGCCACAAGTTTCGAGGGGCTTGCCGATCCCCCCGCTTCGGTTGTGAATCTCTCCGACGGTCTGGAAATCGTGCTCGAATCTGCGGGACGGTTCGGTTTGCAACGAGGCTCTCCGGTCAGCTACCGCGGTGTGGAAATCGGTCATGTGATCAGCGTGGGACTCACCAACGATTCATCGAATGTGGTCGCACGGACGTTTATCCAGCCAGAGTATCGTTCGCTAATCCGCGACAACACGCGATTTTGGAGCAACAGCGGCATCGACCTGCGGTTTGGGCTGCAAGGTTTTGAGTTTGACGCCGAAACGCTGGCCACAATCGCCGCGGGGGGAGTCGCCCTGGCAACCCCCGACTTGCCGGGAGCTCGCGTTACCACGGGTCATCGGTTTGAGCTTTCAAAATCTTCTCGCGACGAATGGCTTCGCTGGAAACCCCACCTGGCAATCGGCAGTGCATCGCTTCCGGACGATTTTAGGTTTCCACAACCCACGCTCGGTATAAGCCGCGACGAAAGCAAATTGGCGGTGTTTGGCATCAATCGTCGACGTGGCTGGTTACTTGCACTTGATTCCGGGGCCCTATTGGGGCCAGCCGATTTGCTCACGATCCAGGAAGATGAAGCACGCACGCTCGAAGTGTGGGGAGAGTCCGTTTCCCTTGGCGTGGAAGGTGTCACCAACGCTGGAGCGCTTGCTTTGAGGTCGCTCCCCACAGAGCAGATGAAAGCCGAATCACTCTGGCCAACGTCTCAAATTCATTACAATGCGAATCTCACCGCAGAATACCGCGAGGTGATTGTCACCTGCGGCAGCGATAATCTCACGATGCCCCTTGCGACGGAACGACTAACGGCTACCGACGAGGGTTGGCAGGTCGATTCTCGAATACCTCTCGATGAAACCTGGCACGGGGCCTGCGTGCTCAGCGCCGAGGAGGGCAAGCTCCTCGGGATTGTCCTCTCCACGGACGAGGGGATCGTGATTGAGGGAATCAAGAAGGCTCTGTACCAGTGACCAAAGTGAAATCCGCTAAATGCTAAGCCTGCAATTGCCCCATGTCGGATGGCTGACTTCGCAATTCAAAGATTGCCCTTTCTCACGATTTCAAGCTAAAATAAGTACATGGCCATCGATCCTACAGAAATTCAGCTGACGCCGAATCAACAGGCATACATCGCCGAGCGATCTGAGAGTACGGGTACCCCATGGCCCGAACTACTTGGCAATTTGGTGCCGGCAATCGTTGCGCGCTCCAACGGTAAAGCAGAATCGGCATACGAGATGGCAAAACGACTGGGCTATATCGGCATGAGCGACGTTGGCCCCTCGGATTTGGCTACGAATCCCATTCACATGCACGGGTTCGGTCAGGATGAACAATAAGTCCGTCCTCTTGGACACAGGTCCCTTGGTTGCCATTATTCGTGCGTCGGAGCAAAATCACCATCAGTGCGTGGAGACTCTTGCGGATTTAACTCCGCCGCTCTACACATGCTGGCCTGTTCTAACCGAAGCAGCCTATCTCTTGAGACATCGCCCCGACGAAGTACTCACCTTGCTCGAAATGTTTGGCGCAGGCTTTTTGCAACTCTTACCTCTCGGAGAGACGGATTTACAGAATATTTGCAGCATACTCAACGGTTTAACGATCAGACGTTCCAGTT
>JBGTEU010000336.1:0-3785 GCA_041747595.1 Bythopirellula sp. | reverse complement strand
AGAATATTACCCATTACTCGGAAAAGGCGGTGGCCCGAGAGCTGGATAGCCTCGGAGCGAATGTCTTGATCCTGCCCAAATCCGTTTCGCTGCAGGATTACTACGCCGCCGATATGCACGAAGACGTCATCCCCGAAGAGTACGTGATGCGGCTCGCCATGTCTGATCTGCAGGGCGTCGACAACCTGTCACCCAAGTTGTGCGTGCCCGTCACGATCGCCGATCGCAATTACTCACTGACGGGAATTCTTCCTAAAAACGAATTTCAAGCGAAAGCGGCGTGGGCTGGGGCTGGCATCTTCTCGCGACCTATCGGCTGTGGAGCACTTGAAGTCGGCACGGAGCCCGTGGAAGAAGACAAGAGTACTTTGGTCCGCAAGCGAGTTATCAAGGACCTCGAAAGTCACGAGATCCTGGTCGGTGCCGATGTCGCCGTTCGCCAGAATTTGATGGAAGGTGCGTCGCTCAAGTTGCTTGGAGACGATTTCACCATCGTCGCCGTTCTGCCGGAAACTGGTACGGTCGACGATTCAAGAATCTTTGCACACCTCCATACCGTTCAGAGGCTCACTGGCAAAGGAGAAGTGGTTAACTGCATCGAAGTCGTCGGGTGCTGCAAAGAAATCTCCGCCGGGCTTGTAGGGGGAGTCAACAAGCTCTTACCCGATGCCAAAGTGGTCACCGTCAAGCAGGTCGTCGATACGCAGATATCTATTAACCGCATGATGGAACGGCTCTCGCAGATTTTTGTGGCTATCATCATCGTCGTCGGTGGTGCGGGCATTGCGAACTATATGTTTGCCAACGTCTCCGAGCGTAGGCGAGAAATCGGCACTTTGATGGCCCTTGGTGCCCCATCGTCGCTGATTCAAAGAATCTTCCTCACCAAGGCGCTCTTGTTGGGGCTGGTGGGTGGAATCGGCGGCTTTGTCATCGGCACGGTCTTGGCCGTTACGGCAGGACCCCAGCTTGCCGGTGTAACGGTCCTGCCGATGCCCATTTTGTGTTTCTGGGCCGTGTTGATTTCCACGGGCGTGGCTCTGGTGGCCAGTTACGTACCTGCGCGGCATGCTTCGCTGCTGGACCCTGTCGCAACTTTCCGGGAGACCTGAACAATGTTACTCATGGATAATGTCACCAAGAACTATCAGCTTCGCCGCCAGCCGGTGACCGGGCTCAAGAATGCGACGCTGGAAATCAAGAAGGGCGATTTCGTTTCGCTGGTTGGCCCCAGTGGCAGTGGGAAAAGTACCCTTCTGCTAATGTTGGGCGGAATGCTGTCTCCGTCAGCAGGCCGCGTTCTGTTAGATGGTCAATCGCTCTACGAGCGATCTGCGGATGAACGTGCGAAGCTGAGACAACAATACATCGGCTTTGTGTTCCAAACGTTCAATCTGGTGCCTTACCTTACCGCGTTGGAGAACGTGCAAGTGCCGCTATTTCTCGGTGGCGTCGCCGTTGGTGAACAACGAGACCGGGCGATTGCGGTATTGGAACGTGTAGGACTGGCAGATCGACTCGACCATAAGCCGAGCGAACTCAGCGTCGGGCAGCAGCAGCGTGTCGCCTTGGCCCGCATGTTGGCCAACGATCCCGCGGTGATACTGGCGGACGAGCCGACAGGAAACCTGGATCCCGAAACGGCGTCTCAAGTTATCGATTTCTTCGAGCAGTTCAACGATGAAGGACGCACGATTGTGATGGTGACGCACGACCCACGGGCGGCGGCACGCGCCAAACGAATGGTGCGACTCACCGAGGGGCAATTGGTTGGAGAAGTGGTCTCGCCGAGACAGCTCGATGTGGCTTAGAATTCAACGGTTAGTCACCCAGGGGCCGGTGGGAATCGCCGGCCCCGATTCCGCTTGAAAGAGGGATCCCATGCCATCGTCATCCGCTAAACGCCCTGCCCCCCGAAAGCAGACGAAGCCCGCCCTAAAAGACGCCCGTGAAGTCGACCACGTCGATGTCAGGTTCCGAGCATTTTCTGACCGTACTCGACTGAGGATTCTCCATTTGCTCTTGAACGGGGAGATGTGCGTAGGCGATCTCGTCACTGTTCTTGAGACGAATCAACCGCGAGCGTCACAGCATCTGGCCTACTTGCGAAATGCGGGACTAGTATCTGTGCGAAAGTCGGGACTATGGAACTATTACTCTTTGGCGGCCGCCCAAACTCTCTTCCATAAGAATCTGCTTAAGTGCCTAAAGTGCTGCTTTTCGGAAGTCCCTGAACTGCAGGCCGATGAAAAGCGTGCGGCCCAATTGCGAAAGAAGGGTGGTTGCTGTACTTGTACAGATGACTGACTCCTTTAGGTAGCTGCTGAACGCGATCGCTGATTGCCCGAACTACGTCTCCTCGTCGAAGTACGGTCGTCGATTGTGATGAAAAACGCAACCTGCAATCCTAGGCGGGGAAACATAGTTCTATGAGACAAATTCTTTCAGCATGTGTGATCATTGCCCAAATGGTCTCGGCGCAATTTGCCGTGGCAGAGAACGAGACGATTCGCGCGATGACCTTCAATATTCGTTACGGAACGGCTCCCGACGGAGATCATGTTTGGCCGAAGCGGAAAGCTTTGCTCTTCGATGTGATTCGCGAGCACAACCCCCAGATTCTCGGAATGCAGGAAACGTTGCGCGAACAGCTCGATGAAATCTTGGAAGCGTTCCCGCAATATTCTTCCCTGGGAGTAGGACGGGATGCGGATGGCGGGGGTGAGTATTCACCCATCCTTTTTGATCGCACGCGTTTCGATGTCTTGGAATCTCAAACCTTCTGGCTGTCGGAGACACCCACGGTCCGCGGCTCGCGGGGTTGGGGGGCCAATTTTAGTCGTATTTGTACTCGGGCCCGATTCGTCGATCGCTCAAACAATCGTGTGTTTCGCATTTACAATACCCACTGGGATCATCAATCGCAGCCATCCCGTTTGCGAAGCGGCGAACTCATCGCCAAGCGGTTGGGCGAAATAGAGCCAACCGAGCCACTGATAGTCATGGGTGATTTTAATATCGGCCCTCATGACCCAGCACGCGAGCATCTCACTGAGGCAGGTCTGCGCGATAGCTTCGAGGATTTGAAGCCAAAGGACGCACGGGTTGGCACGTATCATGGGTTCACGGGCGAAGTCAATGGGGACAAGATCGATGCGGTTCTCGTCAGTCGAGAATGGGGCGTGCTGGATGCCGAAATTGTTCGCACAGAACGTTCGGGTCTATTTCCGTCGGATCACTTCCCCGTAACCGCGACATTGGAACTGAAAACCACCAAATAGCGCCCAATAGTTCGGTGAATTGTCAGCGATCCATCTGTTTTTGCAATTCACTTGCAAAACCATTGCTTTTTGCATTTAAACACGGTATTATGACCTCACGATGAGGTTTCTAGGAAAGAAGTATCGAATTCGCTGGATTGCCGGGCTACTGCTGGTGGCTTACGGCTCGGTCGGCGTGTTGGGGTATGGTCTGCACGCTGTCTGGGACTGCGAGCATCATTGCCATGGGCATGCCCACGCTGGCGGGATAGTTCACGAGCATCAGCACGACCACTCTCATGGTTGCGACCATCACTATGGCCATGGCCATCACGATCACGGGCCGGTGATTGCCGAGAGTGAAACAGATGCGCTCTGCCCACTGATTGTGGCGGCAGATGATTGCCCGATCTGCGAATTTCTTGTCCAGGCCCAGACGCCATTTGTCTTGGAATTAGTGGCGTCTTGTGGGGCTCCGGTTTCGACGATTCTTAAGCTACGGGATCATTCTTATAGTGCTCCTCT
>JBGTEU010000335.1:0-1995 GCA_041747595.1 Bythopirellula sp. | reverse complement strand
CGAATCCGCTTCTTCCTATTGCGAACCCACTATCGCAGTACGGTGCTGTTCAACGAACCCGCCATCGAAGAAGCCGGCACGGGCCTCGAAACGTTTTACCGCTTCTTCAAGCGCTACGAACGCGTGACCGGCAAAAGCATTTACGATCTCAAGTTCCCCACCGCGCGCGAAGCGGGCGAGATCGAAGTGGGGGCAAGTGAATTGCTCGGCGAAGTGGCCGCCCTCCGCAAGAAATTCATCGCCGCGATGGACGACGATTTCAACACGGGCGGCGCGATCGGCGAGTTGTTTGAGCTCGCCCGCATGCTCAACCGCTACTGCGATACCCACGAACTCGAAACTCCAAGCAAGCAATCAGGCAAAATCGAACCGTTCGTGCGTGGCTGCGTCACGTTGCGCGAACTAACGGCGATCTTGGGCCTCTTCGGCGAGCCCGCTTCAGCGGGCAGTGCAACCGACGAGCTTTTAGGCCAAGTCATGCAACTGGTGATCGACCTCCGCACCGAAGCCCGGGCAAACAAAAAGTTCGCCACCGCCGACGCGATCCGCGATGGCATCGGACCGCTGGGAATCACTCTCGAAGACCGTGCCGGCGGCACCGAATGGTCCGGCGGCGGAAGCGACACGCTCGACGGCATTATGAAACTGCTGATGGAATTGCGCCAGTCGGCCCGCGCGAGCAAGGATTTCGCCACCTCCGATGCCATTCGCGATCGTCTCGCCGCCCTGGGGGTCACTCTCGAAGATCGTGCCGGCGGCACCGAGTGGAATAAATCGTGATATAATGGGAGAGAAGACTTAAGGACTAGGCTATGACCGACATACTTCAACAAGCATTCGAAAAGGCGTCACAGTTGCCGCCCCATGAGCAGAATGTGTTCGGCGCACGATTTCTCGAGGAATTGGAATCAGAACGAACGTGGGACGAGCTATTTTCCCGTTCGCCGGAACTTCTTGAGAAGCTTGCAGCCGAGGCCATCGCCGAGGACGACGCGGGACTGACCGAGCCACTGGATCCTGACTCGCTATGAACTCCCGCCGTACACGAAATTTTCGTGAAGCAATTGCTACGCTTCCAGAGTATATCCGCAAGCAAGCCGCAGCGGCGTACCGTCGATTTCAAATAGATCCAAATCACCCTGGATTGCATTTCAAAAAGGTTCACCCGACGCTTCCGATCTATTCCGCGCGCATCAACGATGATTACAGGGTCCTGGGCCAGGTCCGCGACAATGGAATTGTCTGGTTTTGGATCGGCAAGCACGAAGAATACGAACGGCTTCTGAATCAACTTTAAAGGGCGTCTGTTCTTCATGCGAATCCTCGGCGTCGATCCTGGACTCAACACCACCGGTTACGGTGTGCTGGAAATCGCCGGTCGCAAACCGCGGTTGATCGAGGCGGGGGTGGTGCGCAGCAAGCCCTCAGGCACGATGCCCGAGCGGATACGCGAAATCTACGACGGCATCTCCGACGTGCTCGAAAGTTTGAAGCCCGAAGTCTTGGCGCTCGAAAAGCTTTATTCCCACTACGACCGCCCCACGACCGCAATTCTCATGGGACACGCGCGTGGCGTAATCTGTCTCGCCGCCAGCGAGGCCGGCATCGAGGTGGTCGATTACGCCGCCACGCAGGTGAAAAAAACCCTAACCGGCAATGGCCGAGCGCCGAAATCGCAGATCCAACTCGCCATCCAGCGTGAGCTCGGCCGCGCCACTCTCCCCGAACCCCCCGACGTCGCCGACGCGCTCGCGATCGCGTTCTGTCATTTCTGCACGTGCGGCAAGCTGAATTGCTAAGATGACCAGCGATCCGTCGGATCCCTGCTACTTACTTACTTACTCACTTACTCACGCTTCTCCATGATCACAAAAATCACAGGCAAACCGCTCGTCGTGTCGGGCGAAACGCTCACGCTTGCCGTGGGGGCCTTCGAGTACGAAGTACTCATCCCCGAGTTCGCTCGCCGGCACCTGCAAGACAAGATCGGCAAGG
>JBGTEU010000334.1:0-1850 GCA_041747595.1 Bythopirellula sp. | reverse complement strand
ACATCAGCCAATCGTGATTACCCCGCCGGCACCAACCGCTGGGCGAGATAGTTGAGAATGTCGCGGATCGAGGAAACGCCCAACAGTTTGCCGCCCGAGAGAATCGGCAAATGGCGGTAACCGCCGACGTGCATTTGATGCAGGGCGTACGCGATCTTGTTTTCCAACCAGAGCGTCACCGGCTTCGTGGTCATCACGGAACTAATCGGCCGGTCGGCCATCGCTTTGACGTCGATATTCACCCGCATCAGGGCATCGAACTCGGTGAAGATGCCAGCAATCTCATCGCCTTCCATGACCATGACGCAGCCAATCTTCTCGGCGACCATCTTCCGAAGCACGTTGCCGATGGTATCGTCGGGCGAAACCGTGAGCGGCTTGCGCGGTTGCAAAAGCTCGATGCGGTCCTTCATCAAGCTTTTTTCCACCGTGGACCGCGGTTGAGGGTGGCTCAACTCGGTGAGCGAAAGCTGACACTGCTCGCAGTGGTCGGCGCCTTCGAGATTTTCAAATCCACATGAGGGGCAAGGAATCATGACACCATCCAAGTATCGCCAGAGTTAAACAAAGTTTCGAGGTCGCCCTTCCCCTTGTCCTTGATGGCCCGCTCGATCTGCTCGTTGGCCATCTGATCGTAACGCGGCTTATCGACGGCGCGGAACACGCCGATTGGCTCGGGAAAGCCGTCTTCGTAGCGCATCCGGCTGAGCAAGTAGGCCAAGCTCGGTTCAAAGGCCTTTTCATCGTGGAACAGCAAATCGTCTTCGTTGATGCCCTTGCCGAGTTCGACCACTTCGGGATCGAGGCCGTTGAGGCGAATCCCTTTCTTGCGATCTTTGCCGAAGATCAGCGGCTTGCCGTGTTCGAGTTCCAGCGTGGTGTCTTCCTTGGTGTCGCGGTCCTTGGCGTATTCCCAGGCACCATCGTTGAATACGTTGCAGTTCTGGTAGACCTCGATGAACGCCGTGCCGCGATGCTCGGCGGCACGCTTGAGAACGTCGCCCAAGTGCTTGATGTTGGTGTCGATGCTGCGGGCGACGAACGTGGCTTCGCAGCCGATGGCAATCGAGAGCGGATGGAGCGGATTATCAATCGCCCCCATCGGCGTGCTTTTGGTTTTCTTGCCGAGCGGCGAAGTCGGCGAATATTGGCCCTTGGTCAAACCGTAGATGCGGTTGTTGAAGAGCACGATATTCAAATCGACGTTGCGGCGGATTGTGTGCATCAGGTGGTTGCCACCGATGGAGAGGCCGTCGCCGTCGCCGGTGATGACCCAAACCATCAGATCAGGTCGGCAGCTTTTGAGACCCGTTGCCACGGCGGGGGCACGACCATGGTTCGAGTGCATGCCGTAGGTGTTAATGTAATAGGGAAACCGGCTGGAGCTGCCGATGCCCGAAATGAACACGATTTTCTCGCGCGGGACGCCCAAGGTCGGCAGCACCTTTTTCATCTGGGCGAGGATCGAATAGTCGCCGCAACCGGGGCACCAGCGGACGTCCTGGTCGCTGGCGAAATCAGCAGGTTTCAATATCGGAAGTGTCGATTCAATACTCATTGCAGGATCACTTTATGCGCGTTTTTACGCGACAGGTTTATGCGCGTCTTACGCGAAGGTTTAATGACGCGTTTACGCGACGATTGTGTTAATCTTGGTGACGATTTCGGAAACACTAAAGGGCTTACCTTGGATTTTGTTCAGGCTGATCGCGTCGATCAAGAATTTCGACCGAATGAGCATGCTGAGTTGACCAAGATTGAGCTCGGGGATCAAAACTTGCTTGAAGCTCCGCAGAATCTTCTCAAGATTCTTGGGAAACGGGTTGATGTAACGTAGATTGCAGTGGCTG
>JBGTEU010000333.1:0-2636 GCA_041747595.1 Bythopirellula sp. | reverse complement strand
TTCGGCGGCGATTTTCCCGATTTGGGGCAGCGGGGCCAAGTCGCCATCCATGCTGAAGAGCGTGTCGGTCACGATCAATCGGCGGCGATATTTTTTTCCGTTGGCGAGTAGTGCAGCGAGGGCGTTCGTATCAGCATGGGGATAAATGTGCCGCTCGGCCCGCGAGAGTCGGCAACCATCAATGATGCTCGCGTGATTTTTGGCGTCGCCGTAAATCGCGTCTCCTTCGTCCACCAGTGCGGGAATGATCCCCGCATTGGCGGCGAAGCTGGTGGGAAAGAGCAGGGCGGCTTCGGTGCCAAAAAATTCTGCGAGCCGGTGTTCCAATTGTTCGTGAATCGACGAACGGCCGCATACCAGCGGGCTCGCGCCCCGGCCGACCCCTTGTTCACGGAATGCCTCGGCAGCCGCATGGGCCAAACGCTGGTCAGCCGCGAGCCCCAGATAATCGTTCGACGCGAAGTTGATGACCGACGCGCCGTCGATTTCCACCACCGCCCCCGCGGCCCGCAAAGGGGGGGGCAGCGAGCGCAGCAAATCGGCTCGCGCGAGTCGGTCGAGTTCTTCGTCTATCCAGCCAAGCGGGTCCATGGTCCAATGGTAGCAGGTAGGGAGTGAGTAGGTGAATTAGGTGAGTAAGTGAGTAGGTCGGGAGATTGGTCCATTCTAGCCGAAGGCGGCAGCCGGCGGTGAAACAGGGGGCTACCGCCTTCGGCTAGTAGGCAAGTGGAACTTTATCTCACCCTTTTGCGTCAAAAACACTGGCAGACAATCGCGTGACTGATAACCAGCGAGCCGTCGAAAAACCGACTCTCACCAAACTACGCACCGATGCGTACTTGGTCGAAGCGACGTTGGCGGGAAACCGGCAGGCCTTCGGGGAGTTGGTGGAACGTTATCAAGATCGCTTGTTTAACACATTGGTGCGAGTGCTGGGTTCACGTGATGATGCGAGCGAGGTGCTGCAAGATGCATTTGTGCAGGCTTACACCAAGCTGGAGAGTTTTCGCGGGTCGTCGCAGTTTTACACTTGGATGTATCGCGTGGCCCTGAACATGGCCTGCTCGCATCGGCGGCGGACCGCCCGGCGGCGTGACGAGCAATCAATCGATCGAATCAGAGAAGTGAGCGGAGCAGAACCGGTGGATTCCAGTTTGCAGCCCGAACAGATGGCATTGCGGTCGGAACAGACCGACTTGGTGCAGGCGGCGCTGCTGGAGATCAGCGACGAGCATCGACAGATTTTGGTCCTGCGCGAAATGGAAGATTACAGCTACGAAACGATTGCCGAGATTTTGGAATTGCCTGTGGGGACGGTCCGTAGCCGATTGTTCCGTGCGCGTTTACAGCTTAAGGAACGGTTGGAAAGTATGCTTTCCATCGAAAAATAAAGTTATCCGTGATGTCTGAAACCAATAACAACTCGAACTTCGACGACGAACTGCTGAGCGCCTATGTCGATGGCGAGCTCACCGTCGAGGAGCGGGCAGCGGTGGAGGCACGTCTGGAGACCGATCCCAATGCGCGGGAGTTGGTTGCCGAGATGCGCTCCCTCTCCGGCACGCTGCGAGCGCTGCCCAAGATGGCGGTGACGGAAGATGTTCGCGCGGCGGTTCTAGAGCTGGTTCGAGACAAGACTGTCACCACGCTCCGCAACGATAGAGTCGGTCCGCTACGACGGCTGATGTGGCCGGCGCTGGCGATTGCGGCGGCGGTGATGTTGATGTTCACGCAAGGTGATCGGCAAGGAAATCGCGAAGTGGCCAAAGTGGAAGTCAACGGGGACGAGCTCCGCGACCAACCCGCCGCGGAGCGGGGAGAGCTTGCGTTCGAAGCACTGCCCGCGGTGAGTGAGCCGACTGCCGCGGCACCCTTCGATGGATCGGGCGGGGTGGTTACCGAATCGCAGCCAACGACTCTCGGTATTCCCCTTGAAGCTTCGAGCGAGCAGCCCCGTGTGAGCGGTCGATGGGATGCCATCACCAATGCCGATGCGGAGTTGGGCATCGTTCATCTTACGCTCACCGATTTGCGGAGCGGCACCGAGCAGTTTGATCGGCTACTGGTTTCCAATGGCGTGCAAGTCTTGGATGAGCCGGCGGATGCGGATCGAGCCTCCCAAATGGCCGACAGTGTCGCCCCTCAGGCCGAGACACTGGCGACTCGTTCCGCTGCGCCTGCCGGCGGATTTGGCGGCGCCGCGCCGGCGGCACCTTCCCGCGAACCTACACCAACGGAACCCGAGATGGTGCTGGTCGAGGCACCGCCGGAACAAATCGAGCAGATTCTTTTCGCCTGCAGCAACGACACCGAGGCTATTCAAGAAGTGAGCATCGACCCTTCGGCAAGCGGCACGAATCTTGTGCCCGAAAAGCAACGGCTGTTGGGATACCAGCAATACGAAAGGGGCGCTGGCCGGGAACTCAAATCCAAGGTCTATGGCATTACGCCCGCACAGCAAGGGGTGATCGCCGTGCTGAATTCGATCCCAACACCCGAAGAAACGGCAGAGCCCGCTTCAGCGGGCCTGCAACAACAGCAGCAACAAGGTTGGGCAACGAAGTTCCGCATGACACCCGCCGATCCTCAGCAACTGGAATCTCAAGTGAACGAACGCCGCAATCAGTACTACGGCT
>JBGTEU010000332.1:0-7187 GCA_041747595.1 Bythopirellula sp. | reverse complement strand
TTTGCCCTGCCGGACGGCGCGGAGCTGCGGGTGATCGACCGCAAGGGCGACTGGCTTCGGGTCCGCGATGCCGCGGGTCGGTCGGGCTGGATGGAGTCCTCCGGATTGTGGTTGCCCAAGTCCGGAGGCTGAGGGCAGGGCTGTCGGCGTGGACCGTGGACCGTGGGACTATGGGACCTTGGGACCTTGGGACCTTGGGACCATGGGACCATGGGACTATGGGACTATGGGACTATGGGACTGTGGGACTGTGGGACTTCTGAACTGAGCCGATGGTGCTAGCCACGGGTTCTTGTTTTTCCATGCCGTTTTCTGAGGCTACCCGACGCTAGCGCGTTCGGCTCATTTTTTTGACGACGCCGTTTAACTTGCTTCTGTCGCTTCAAGACGGTCAACTTGGTCAAGACGGTCAAGACGGTCAACTTGGCACACACTTTTTTCGGTTGCGCAGGAAATCGCCTGGTGACACGAATCGGATCCTGATTGATCTGTAAGTGACCATACCCACACACCGGTGGAACCTTTGCGCGTCATCCCCCCGATTTCGCGGAGGGCCTTTCGTAAGGTTTTCTCACCGATTTTGGCGACTGCGGCCGCGGCGAGGATATCTTGAGCGAACCGATCGCCGGTCTGTAGCTGATTGCGGAGCCACTCGTGGATCATTCTGCGATAGACGGCGTGGCTGTTCGGCAGAGCGGGCAGATCCGGCTTGAAATTCGAGCGCTCGACCGCGATTTCCAACGGTTGATTTTCCCAGACTATGCTCGGCGCCGGATCGTCGGGGGCCGATTCGATCCGAAACCCGAGGCCGAGCCAGTCGCTCCCCAGGTTGTTCTTCATGGGCAGCAGCAATCGGCGGTCGCGGTGCTCGGAATCGCCAACGATCTTCCACACGGATCGCGCCCCGGCCACGAATCGTGAATTCGCTTGCGAACCGTAATGAAAGAGCGCGTGACTTCCGCGGCTGAAGTGGCTGACCACCAAAATGGCGACACTTTTTGAGACGGCGATTTCCACGAGCTCCTGCAGCAATGCAGAGAGTTCGCGACGGGCGTAGTTGGTTTCCACGTAGGCGGAGAGCGGGTCGATGATGATCAGCTTGCAGTCGGGAACTTTCTGCAGGCATGCTTCGAGCATTTCGAGTTTGCCCCCGACCGAGAAGGGGAGATTTTGCGTCGCCCCATTTTCGCCCGCACGGATGAACGAACGGATCAAAGTGATGCGCTGCAAATCGGCGCCCAGCGCTTGCAATCGCGGGCGGATCGTGTCGTCGGCATCGTCGAGTTCCGAGAGCAAGAGCACACCACCGGGGTCGCGCCGCTCAGTGTTCGCGGGTTCGTCGGGCCAGGGTCGGCCGGTGGAAACACGCGCCGCGACGTCGAGCGACACCAAGCTCTTGCCGACGCCGGGATCACCGACCAGCATCGTAAGTTTGTTGGCGGCGATGCGGCCCGGCCAGAGCCAGTCGACTTCGTAGGGCATGGCCTGCGACAACGGTTCGAGCACCACGCGCGTTTGGTAACGCTCGTAATCCCAAAGCTCGGTTCTCAGCAGTTGATGGATTTCACTGCGGAGTTTGGCGAAGTCTTCGCCACGGACGTAGAACTTTTCCATCGCCTCCTCGACAAAGTCGGAGATTGTCGCCTCGTCGTCCAGGTAGAAAATTCGCTCAACACGGTCACCAGCACGTCGGAGCCGTACGGAGTGCTTGCCGGCGACGTCGATCGGCTTGGCTTCGACCCGCACGAGCTTGAGTTGCTCCGCGGGCGGCGCCGGCGCCGGCACGTATGGCGTGATCGTCGGTTTTTCGTCGAAAGGGTCAGCAAGGGGTGGCAGCGTGTCAACATTCATGGGGTTTACCTCTTTCGTCTTGTGAGCCGCAGGCGCTAGCCTCGGGTGGTTTGAAGGTACGGGAGCTCAGATTCCTTGCCGGAACTGCGCACGGCTTGTTCCGGCCTACGCCTAGCGTCTCACGGGCTCATCCACGAATAGCACAAGTGGTGGCACAATTTCTAGGAAAAAATTGTGAGAAGTTAGTCGTGAGTCGTAAGTGATGACGTTGCACGACTTGCGATAAGTCTAGGAGCGACTAACAATTTTTGCCGCGGCCAAGAATGGCGGGTTGACGTTGGGTGGCGCGTTGATTGATGCGTGTCATTCCAGGTGCCACGCAAAAAGCACTGGCGATATAATAGTCGCTAGCACGGACTTCCTTCTCATCTTGTTGCGTTGGAAGAATCGGGTATGATTCGCCCCGCAAAACCATCTCGCGCTGATTAGGAGAAAGCCGTCATGTTGGTACGAACTGTTGTTTTGGGGGCGATTCTGTTCGCTGTGCAATCCTCGAAGGCAGAAGAGACTCTAAGCGACCAGCAGCTTCTGAAACAGAAATCTGCTGAATTGGATCAGCTGCAACGCGAGGTTCAACAATTACGCGAAGTCACTGGTACGGAGCAACAGATTGTTGTGAAAGTGCAAATGCTGGAAGTCGGTCTGTCGAGACTTCGCAATCGGGGATTGGACACGGCTTGGTTTGCCGACGGTTTTATTAGTCAGGCTAAGATGCAGCAATCTTTGGAAACAGCGGGGCAGTTGGCCTATATCGCTCCTAGTGAATCGGTTGCTGAAGCTAAATCGAACGAGAATTTGCGATTCGTTGAATGGCTCAAACAAAAGGATTTTGCCAAGGTCTTGGCCGATCCCACTGTGACCGTGGTGAGTGGAAAATCGGCGACTCTGTTTGTTGGGAACGAATTTCCTTTGCCCACTGGCGAAAGATCGAGTGCCGCAGTGAACTTTCGATCTGTTGGAACGGAATTGCACCTGAATGCTGAGGCTTTGGGAGACAATCGGGTTCGGTTGGATGTGGATACGAGCGTGAGTTCGATTGACCAAGGTCGTGCGATTGAGATTAACAAAGTCATCGTGCCGGGGTTAAAGGTCTGCCGGTGCGACACCGGCTGCGAGTTGGCATTCGGTGAGACATTGGTCCTAACCGGACACGTGGAAAAACGACTGGAAGCACTTCAGGGAAATAACGGCGAAATCAAAGAGGTGACCGTCGACATCGGTTATATGGTCGTGGTGACGCCGGAGATTGCCAAGCCCATTGAAGGGCCCGTGGTGGGGGCAAAGCGAAATGGCAGTCAAACAATAAGAAAATGATACACAACTGCGGGATGCTCCGGATAACAGCAACTATTCAACGACGATGCCGTAGAGGTTGCTGGTGCCTGACATTTAGCGAGATCGGACCGCTACGGGACTCCGGCCACTTACGTGGCCCCGCTCGCCCAATTCTCCGCGTAAGCCATTCTCGGTTCGCACAAACGGCGAAAGCTCTGCTATAATTGATTTGCAGGTTGAAGGAATGCTCCCGTCACAGAGGCAGCTAAAATCATGTTTACTTTTCGTACCACGGCTGACGTGCCTGATGATCGACAAGTGATTGTCCATTTGCCCCTGGAAGCACCAACCGGCAAAGCCGAAGTGGTGGTGACAGTGGCGTCTGACGACACAGAGGCTCCTCCTTCCGGTAGCTTCAGAGATCTGTTTGGGACGGTCAACAGTGGCGATCCGAATTCAGCCGACAACGATGCCATCGACGCCGATTTGGCAAGGGAGTACGGCGGCTCGCTTGATTAAGTCGTAGAGTGGGTGCAAGGACCCCTGCTGCTATTCAACGACAATGCCGTCGAGATCTGATTCAGGTGCCGGGAACTGCGGATCTAGCTTTTCGAGCGTCTCGCGCAGGATTTGGCTGACCACGAGATTGCGATACCATTTGCGGTCGGCGGGGATGATATGCCAGGGAGCGTGATGCGTATTGCATTTTGTGAGCGCATCTTCGTAAGCCCGCTGATAGTCGTCCCAAAGTTTGCGTTCGGAGAGATCGCCTTTGTTGAATTTCCAACGCTTGTTGGGATTATCGAGCCGCGCTTGGAGCCGCTCGCGCTGCTCGTCTTTGCTGATATGCAGAAAGCATTTGACGATCGTGACGCCACCGTCGGCCAACAGCTCTTCGAATTCGTTGATCCGGTCGTAGCGCGAACGCCACTCTTTTTCGGGAACGAGATTGTGGACGCGGACGATGAGCACGTCTTCGTAGTGCGAGCGATTGAAGATGCCGATTTCGCCGCGGCGTGGCGCCGCCTTGTGTATCCGCCAGAGAAAATCGTGGTCGAGCTCTTCGGGACTCGGTTGCTTAAAGGAGACGATCTGAAAACTCTGCGGATTGACGCCGGTCATCACCGTGCGAATCGTGCCATCTTTTCCCGCGGTATCCATGCCTTGCAGCACCAACAAGACGGCCCGACGATTTTCCGCATAGAGCTTGTAGGCCAAGTCCGAACTGACGGCGGTATTTTCTTCGATTTGGGCCGCGGTCGTTTCTTTTTTCCAATCACCCTCCATGTAGCGAGGATCATAGTCGGCGAGGCGAACTTTCTCGCCTACAGGTGGATTGATGGGTTGTGACATGGGAGAAGGTGAGTAAGTGGGTGAGTAAGTGAGTAGGTGACGATCCACCTTTATTCTAAGTCGCTCTGAATTTCGATGTGTCCACTTTCGTCGATTTCAACGCGAATGAGGTTCGGGCAACAACAAACGGGGCAGTCTTCGACGTATTCTTGAGAGCTTCCTTGGGAGAAATCGAGAGGGATCACAATTTCCTCGCCGCAATTGCCACAGATGTAGCTGCTTTCGTCGTCCATGTTGGGGCTGTCCCGGATTTAAGGTGGGTAAGTATGTGCTAGAATTATGGATGTCCGGAATATTACGAGCAATTAGGAAGCACCTCTCTTGACCGATTTTTCTCATTTATCGGGACCCCGTAAACTGACGGCCATGGGCATCACCCTGTTGGCTTTGTTGGCGCTCGGCGTGTCGACCTATTTGACTTGGGCCACTTGGCAGCAGTCGACCATTGCCGGTTGCTCGGGCGGTTCGATGGCGGACTGTGACGAGGTTCTCACCAGCGCGGGCTCCAAATGGTTGGGCATTCCCGTCAGCTTGGCCGGGGCACTGACCTACGTGGCGATCCTCGCGCTGATTTGGCCGGCGGTGCTGAGAGGCGGATGGTCGATGACCGCTCTGCTGGCGCTGACAATGTTGGCCGCGGGGTCGGGAGTCTGGTTCATCGGTACGCAGGCACTTGTGCTGCAACAGTTCTGCAAGTATTGCATGGTTGTGCATACCTGTGGACTGCTGATTAGCACGGCCACGATTTTCTTGTTGCGCACCACGCCCGGCGAAAACAACCACGATCACATGCGAGCCTTTTTCGGACCGCAAGACGCCACGCCGCATGTACCATTGCCTCAAGTATCACTGTCGCATGATGCCTATCAACCGTTGATTGCCATGGGATTCGCCAGCCTGGGATTGATTGCCCTGATCGGCGGGCAGGTTTTTTTTGCGGCCGACAGCATGGAAATCGTCGAAACCCCTCCCTTGGAAATCGTGGACGAACCCGCCGTTGTTGTCGAGGGGTCTCCCGCGGAGAATCCTACAACAGTGGAGCCCGAAAATTTGGGGCCAGTCGATGACTCGGTCGTCGCTTCCGATGAACATCAGCAGACATCTCAATCTGAGCAAGAGGTTTTTGCTGATCAGGGAGAGCCCGAGGCGGGAGATCTCGAAGTGTTGGCGACCCTCGACGGCGATTCAAAAGCAACCGGGCAGTCGTTTGACTCTTTGTTTGCTGATACGCCAAGCGATGTTCCCCGAAGGTTCCGTTTGCAGAAATTGAAAAGGGAAATCGACGCGGCGGGAAATCCGGTGGTTGGCAATCCCTACGCCCCGCTTCGCTTTGTCGAGTTGATGGACTACACGTGTACGCATTGCCGCAAATTGCATCCGTTTATTAAATCGGCAGCCGCGCGTTACGGCGACGGGATTGGCTTTGTGATTTATCACGTCCCCTTGAGCCGCAAATGCAATCAGCTGGTGAAATTCGATCAACCGATCCATCACAATGCATGCGACTATGCGAAACTGGCATACGGCGTCTGGAAGCTTGCTCCGGAAAAATTCGAAGAATACCATGATTGGCTCCTGACCGGAGATCGTGCCCCCGCGCTGCACGAAGCCAAGCGCCGGGCGATGCAACTCGCCGGCGAAAGGGTGCTGTTCGACAAATCCCTCGATAGTGAAGCGAATCGTCGCATTGGTGAACATGCCGAGGAGTTTCAGTCGCTCAACACGGGCTTGCCGATTCTGGTGTTTGAAGGGGGGTTTGTTCGAGGCATGCCCGCAAGCGAGCAACAGTGGTTTGAAATGCTTGAGCAGCGGGTGGGGTTGAGGCCGGTGGCGAACGTGACGAATTAGCTTTCGATTTCAATCTTCCGGTTGGCTGCCGTCGCCGCACATTCGCACGAGCCGGGGATCGAATCGTGCGACCGTCTCCACCAAGTCTTGTTGTGCGGCCATCACTTCGAGGATGTTCTTGTAGACCCCCGGGACTTCGTCGGAGCCGGCCGACATGATCTCGATGCCGCGCTCGGCGAGTTCCTGCCGCACGTGGTTGAAGCGGAACGTGTTGTGTGCTTGTTTGCGCGACATACGGCGGCCGGCGCCGTGCGAGGCGGAATTCAAACTCGCCGGGTGGCCCAGTCCGCGAACAACAAACGCGGGATCCGCCATCGAACCGGGAATCACGCCGAGCACCCCCTGCCCCGCCGGCGTGGCGCCCTTGCGATGTACGACGACTTGTTTGCCGTTGTGCCATTCGAGCCAGGCAAAGTTGTGATGATTCTCGACACCGGCGACAATTTCCGCGCCGAGCAGTTTGCTCACAAGGCGGTGAATGACCGCGTGATTTGCCGCGGCGTATTCGCCCATGAGATTCATGGCGGCCCAATATTCTTGTCCCGCTTGAGTGTCGAGGTCGAGCCAAGCCAAGCGACCCAAATGCTTGAGCCGCTGCGGGAGTTGTTGCTGCGCGATGCGGCTGTAGGTGTCGCATACCGCAGCCCCCACTCCGCGCGATCCGCTGTGGCTTAACAGGGCCGTGTATTCGCCCGGTTCGAGCGCGAGCTCGTCGCAGCGCTCGCTGAGCGACAAGATGCCGAACTCGACAAAATGGTTTCCGGAGCCGGACGTGCCGAGCTGTTTCCAGGCGGTGTCCTTTCTTTCGCGGGTGATGCGGGTGACGGTCCAATCTTCGTCGAGCACGGCGTGAGATTGGG
>JBGTEU010000331.1:0-5226 GCA_041747595.1 Bythopirellula sp. | reverse complement strand
GTTCAGTATTCGGATAGGCTCTTAGTCGCTTTATCGTGGCGAGATCATCGCGACGGAATTATTCATCACTGGTCGCATTGGTGTGGAGTGACTTGCTTTCTCATTTCACTGTTGTTGGCTATTGGAAGTGGAGTTTGGGATTTTGCATTTTCGAGTGGTTAGGCGTCCTACACGTCGACGGGAATTGCTAATAAAGTTGATTTACATGCAGAGCGTTCGCTGGCAATCTTCCTGTTCGGAGAGCTATAATACAGCCATGAGCACCATCACCCCTCAATTTGTCACGCTCACCGGGTTTTCTCCCCCCTCGACGACGGGGCCTTACCGCGCTGCCGACTACTGGCAACTCCCGAAAGGAGAGCCTATTGAACTCATCCAAGGGAAATTGGTAATGTCGCCGTCGCCGAACTATTTGCACCAGGCCATTTCTCTTCTGTTGTCGGAATTTGTTCTGCAAGCAGCGCGGCAGGGAGGCGGCAAGGGGTGCGCGGCTCCCATTGACGTGGTTCTGGCAGATCACTCGATTCTGCAACCCGACTTGATTTACGTTTCCAAAGAACGTCGCGGGATTGTGAAGCGGCATGTCGAGGGCCCACCCGACCTGTTAATCGAAATTATTTCGGGCAATCACGCCCGCCGCGATCGCGTGGACAAACTCAATATCTATGCTGAGTTTGGAGTGGCTGAGTACTGGATTGTTGACCCCGAGCGGCGCGTTTTCGATTTTCTTATTAATCGCGATGGCCGGTTTGAAGTGCAACCGCAGCACGACAATCGCTATCAATCACCGAGGCTCACGGAATTGTTTCTCGATCTCACATCGTTTTGGGCGGAAGTGGATCGGTTGGTGAATGACAGCGAGTAGTAGGTCATTTCATTAAAAGACCTGCAAGCAGGCCAATGCTGCGGATCGGTGCCCTTCGGCGGCTAGGCATAACATAATTCGCTGGCGATCCTGACGCTGAGAATGCTATAATACCGCCATGAGCACCGACGTATTTCATTTTGAGAAGTTCGAGGCGTTTTCGCCTTTTACGGCCGTCGGGCCGTACCGCGCAGCTGACTATTGGAAACTCCCGGAAGGAGAACGGGTCGAACTTATCCGGGGAAGATTGATTATGTCGCCGAGTCCAACACCGCTTCATCAAATCGTGATCGGTAGTTTGAGCCGTGTTTTGCAGCGAGCAGAAGACAACTCTGGGGGCTTAATGATTTTTGCCCCCATGGATGTCTTATTTTCCGATGATACGATTCTACAGCCGGATTTGCTTTATATCTCAAAGGCACGACGCACGATCGTCAAAGATTGGGTCACGGGCGCGCCGGATCTCGTCATCGAAGTTCTTTCTCCCGGCAGTGGACGTCGTGACAAGACCGAGAAGCTCGATCTTTACGCCAAATATGGCGTCGCGGAATACTGGGTTGTTGATCCCGCTGCTCAGATGATCGAGTTCTTGATGCTCGATCAAGGTCGTTATGTGATGTTGCAGCCCGTGGAGGACCGCTATCAATCACCGCGGCTGCCGGAAGTTGAGATCGATCTCGCGGTTTTCTGGCGAGAAGTGGATCGCCGAAGCTCGAATTAGTTGTGATTCGACGAGTCGCTGGGCTCGGCAATGGGACATTGCCGGCTAACATCGGCCTTCACACTATGAGCGTTGCTACTTATCATCCCACCCCATGGTGACTTGGACTTGGCAAAGCAATGCGTGCGATGTGTTGGGGCTCGGCCCGCGTGCGGCGGGGCGGTTGGCGACTGTAGGTGTGCGCACCGTGAAAGAATTGCTTGCCGCCAAGCCGCAAGCGGCGGCGGATAAGCAGTTTTCGGCGGAAACCATTGCCGCCTGGCAGTGTGAGGCACGCTTATTGGTCTCGATTCCCGATCTCACCAGCGAGGCGGCACGTATTCTTGCGGCGATTGAAATGGCCTCCGCCGAGCGGCTCGCCCGCAGCACGCCGACGGAGCTTATTGCCAAGATCGAAGCGCTGTGGCGCTCTCAGAGCGAAAGCTCGTGGTTCACCAATAAAGCAAAACCAACGACTGCGGAAGTCTGCGCATGGATTGCCATGGCCAATCAAAAAAATCGCACGCAAGAGCAAAGCTTGCCGCAAGTGGCGTGATGCTAGCGGAACGTGGTCGTTGCTGTCACAACGTATCTGGTGACAACTCAGGAAGACAGGCACAAGACGTGGTGAACGAAAATTCAGCACGAAACTAAGTTGCTTTGTGATGAAATCCGTTAACAACCCGATTGACTGAAAAAAGTTTTTCATGACGCACTAAACCGCCCTTGACCGTATTTCGAGGCCGCCTTATTCTCCCCCCACGACAAACGAACAACGAACTGCAAACGCACGAGGCAAGGAAGCCCAAGGCAAGAAACAATTAATCGCTCGCCTTCTTAAAAGCTTCTTCAACAACTCGCCACGACAGCAGTCCATTTTTCAGTTGCGAGGAAATCAAAACAACAAAACCCACGTGGTTGGGTCGACTAGCTTGAGACGGTCGACCCCGAAGCGGTTGGTAGGCACGGACGCCTTCCACCGCCTCGGTACACTCTGACGTTCGAGAAACGACACACTCTCGCTCGTCCGCTTGACAGCAAGCGTCATTGCGTCCAATCGCTCCCGGAAAAGTAACAACGTCCTTTGCCCCCCTGGGACGAGTGCTTTTCTGGGAGCTTTTTTTGCGCTGAGACTTTTCGATCGCGATTATCCTGCCGCCCGGAGCGGACACGCCGGGCGTTGTATTGATTACGTTGGCGTGTAACAAACGGTTCGCGGTTTCGCTTAATTAAATCGGATTGATTCCCCCCAATGTGATGACGGTGCGCCGTTAGCTTGCGACAGTCGTTGGTCTGCCAGTTTCTGTGTTTTCGGGGAAGTCTGTCAGATTTGGTGGTCCCGCAAACCATAGTGGCCGTCAAACGACCGCAATTCTGCCTGATTGTCTTCCGCGCTAACCAATTCTCGCTTGTTTCAACCTTTGGCACGTGCTGTGCATTGATAGTCTGCTAGCGCGGCTCCCACTGCGCTACGACCCAGACATATCTGATTTCAGCGGCCATACGGATCTTGCCGCATAACCGTTTAACTTCTCGCGATCGGAACGAGTCTCTTGCGGGATGACTCAGTGCCCCAGAGCACTTGAGGGAGGAAATTATGGTTAAGAAAATTATCTTTGGCAGCGGCGCTTTGGCGACCCTGCTGATGGTGGGTTGGCGCGGCGATTTCGCCAGTGCCCAACAAGCGCCCCCCGCTCCCGGGGGACCGCAGCAATCGACACCTGCCACCCAGGAACAAATGCCCGATCCCGAAGTACTCGACAAGGGACCTATTCACGAGGCCTTTGCCGAGCCACTTTCCCTTGATCAGCAAGAATTTGAGATCATTAGCCAGCAGCCGCCCCAGGCCGTGAACGAACTTCCTCCTGCTGAACAACCCGAAGGTCAAAACGTGCAATGGATTCCAGGTTACTGGATGTTCGACCAAGAGCGCGATGACTTCGTTTGGGTGAGCGGCATGTGGCGCGATGTTCCCCCGGGGCGTAAATGGATTCCCGGCGAATGGCAACAAGTCGATAGCGGTTACCAATGGGTATCCGGTTTTTGGGCTGATGCCAAGCAAGAGCAAGTGCAAGTTCTGCCGGTTCCACCGCAGTCGCTCGAAGCGGGACCTTCGAGCCCGTCTCCAGGTGAAAACTACTTATGGGCTCCAGGAAGCTGGACCTACCAGAATAACGATTATGTTTGGCAAGCCGGTTACTGGTACGAAGGAAATCCTAATTGGGTATGGGTTCCTAATCACCACACCTATTCACCTCGCGGCAGCATTTTTGTCAACGGTTATTGGGATTACTTGCCCCAGAACCGCGGACTACTCTACGCGCCCGTTTACTGGGGGCGAAATTTTGCCGGTGGCTATGGCGGGTTTTATCGTCCACGAAACATTATCAACACGGGACTTTTGGTCGCCAACTTGTTTGTGAACCGTGGCTTTGGCCACTATTACTACGGCAACTGGGGTGGTAACAACCCTGGTTGGTTGCAGCCTTGGGGCTACAACTATGGCCAATGGGGTTTTCGCGGCGGCAACCAATTTGGATACGATCCGATGTGGTCCTATTTCCGATGGAGCAATCGAAATAATTGGGACAACAATTGGTGGAGCGACCGTGACAACTGGAACCGAGATCGGAACAATTGGGATCGATGGAGTTGGGATGGCGGACGTGACCGCGGTGGAAGACAGGGCGATTGGGAAGGACGTGACCGCGACCGCGACCGAGATGGACGGCCCGGACGTGATGGTGATAGAGATAGAGACGGACGTCCTGGTGGCCGTGACCGTGATCGGGGTGATATAGCTGATGGCCGTGGAGATGGCGATCGCCGCAACCGAAATTTGGTAACGACCGTTGACGATCTGCGGCGTGAAGGACGTGATGCGCTACGAACTCGTGAATTGAGCGAATCGGATATCAATCGCGCTCGTGAGCGTGCCCGAGAGTTAAACCGTATCCGCCGCGAAGCCATTGTTGATACCAATGTCGGTGCGGGTACGAACCTCGAAGGACAAATTCGGGGTGACGGCCCGCGACGTGGCCGTGCCAATCTCGACGCTCAACTGGGCGTGGGAGCCGATGGCCAGATCCGCGGACAAGGTCGCGACCGTGACCGAGTCGGCGGCCAACTTGGTGCCCGAGGCAATGCCGAAGCCCAGGTGGGTGACAACGGTTTAGGGGGTCGCGTGCAAATTGACGGCAATGCCCAAGGGCAAGGGCGTCGAGGCACTGGTTACCGTGGCGAAGATCGCGGTCGGGGACAAGCTGGTGTTGATCGGAATATCCAGGACAACATCGAGAGGAATATTGATGGCCGTAGCGGCGATCGACTGCGTACTCAAGTTGAAGACAATATTAACCAACAACTCCGGGGCCGCGTGAATCCGCAGAATCCCAACATCGACGCGCGTACCTATTCGCGTGGCCAACAAGGGATTCAATCCGGCGATCGTCCTCGCGGACAAACTCAGAGAAATCCTCAATCGCCTCGCAACCTTGAAGGCCCCATCCCGCAACGCGTGATGCGGCTTCCTTCAGGGCAGCAAGTGATGCCTCAGGGACAAGATTTCCGTTCGCGGGGTGATGGACGACCTCAAGGAAGCATCAACCGCGGTGGTGAAGGTCGCCCCCAAGGGAGCATCAACCGTGGCGGTGAAGGTCGT
>JBGTEU010000330.1:0-3937 GCA_041747595.1 Bythopirellula sp. | reverse complement strand
GGCCCACGCGAATCAGTGCGGGTGGGGGCAAGGAAGGGGATTCGCTAAAATCGTTCGGAGTTCATCCGACGTTGAGCTCAGGAATCCGTTCCTTCAGTATTCATCGACTGGCGAGTCCAACCGCTTCCCTTGACGTATCGTTGGCCGGGAAGTCTGCTCGATGGTTGCGGCCAGCACTTCTGCGCAAGCCCGCGCAGCCGCGCTAAATGTGTGCCACGCGTTCTGGTGAGGAAAACTTGACTGAAATTGCCGACTATCGGTGGCAACTCTCAGGCTGCGTCGTCTTTTTCATCGCTGTCGGCGATCGCCTGTTTTCTGACCTGCACGCGATCGCGGTACTCATCCAAGTTGTCCTTGCGGATGGCGTCGGCGTAGACGGTGACCGAGACCGACCCGCCACCCACCACGGGGAGTTCCGATTCCCCCTTGCGACACAACGTCGCCAACATGCGAACCGCTTCGTAGCCGTACTTATAGGGGTCCTGGGCAACCGTGGCGTGGACGTGCCCTTCGGCAATTCCGGCAAGGGTTTCGGGAGCATCGTCGAATGTGACGAGTTTTATTTGGTCCAACTTGCCCGCTTCGCTAAGCACCTCGATGAGAATCGGTCCATGGCGAGCGTTCATGCCCACCATGCACTTCACATCAGGATTCGCGGAGAGCACCGAGCGAATATTCTCTGCACACTTCTCGTCGTCACCATCGTCCAACAAGTAATCGATTACTTCATAGGCCGCGGGATCTGCCTCGTCTGAGACGATCCTTTTTCGTGCCAACTCATCGGCGAAGCCTTGCTTGCGCTCCACGAGATTGTACTTGGAGAGATTGGCCACCAGGACGGCAACTTTACCACCGTCGGGAATCGCTTCCTTGACCAATTCCGCACATAATCGGCCCGCCGCTAGATTGTTGGTACCGATGTAGGACTGGCGATTCGAAAAGGGCGCGTCGGAATCGAAGGTCACCACGATCGACTTATCGGAAATCCGATTGATCGAACGAGTGAGCCTTTCGGCATCAACGGGGCTGATAACAATGCCGTCGGGATTGTCGAGGGCTACCTGCAAGAGATTTTGCATTTGGTGCTCAATATTCTCCGAACCTAAGGGCATGGCAACGGTCAACTCGACGTTATAATCCGCTGCCGCAGCCTGAGCACCATCGGCTGTGATCTGCCAGTAGGGACCGGAACCGCCCGTAACGAACGCCACGCGCAAACCCTGCTTTAGCATCCCTGCCGAATCCGACATTATTTGACTCCGATACCAGACGACGGCGACGAGCGCAATCACCACCGCTCCCCAAAAGGTGCCCTTGGTTAACATATTCATGCTCCACTTGCGAATGTAAGAAGAAAAGCCGTCGGCTCGTCGCTCTACGAGAGAATGGGATAGCGGCGCGACCATCTCGTTTGGTACCCCACACCGAGCGAATCGTCAAGCATCAGCAACCGTAATACATCAAATCGTGCTCGGAAATCTCGCCGAAGCTGGTCTGCTGGAAAGCAACGGCCCTGCGATGAAAGCCATCGTCAGTCCCACAGAGAAGAAATTCCAGAGCACGGCGAGGATTGCCCGAGGCAGGGCCGATTCGCAAAAATTGTCCGAGGTTGATACCGTAAACGGTCAGCGGAATTTGAGGAATTTGAGGTCCAATTCCATTTATCGATCGCTTGTGCCCATCCAATCCTTCTGAGAATGACGAGGAAGATTTGACCGATCTTGCCGACTATCAGTGGCTTGTGGGCGAAGAGGCAAGCCGATGGCTCGAAAAATTCGTCCAAGGAGGGGAATCATCGCATCGACTTCAAGAGCAGCTGCGGAAGGTGATGACGCCCGAGCGCGCCCACCTGGTTGTCGAACAAGTTGAGTTGCGTCGAAAAGCGGTCGAAAAATTTGGCGATCGCGCGAATGAAATGTTCTTCACCAATCTCGCCTTACAACAAGCGACTGATCAGTGGATCGCAAATTACAAGGCAAGCCGCTTTCGTACCGACCAGGCAATCGTCGATTACTGCTGCGGGATTGGGGGTGATTTTGTCGCTCTTGCGGGACGAGCTGCGACAACCGGTTGGGATCGCGCGCCAGAAATGGCACTCTTCGCGGAAGTCAATCTGCGTGCTTGGAACCGCAATGGACAAACGCGAGTCGGCGCCGTCGAAGATCACACGCCCCACGCCGACGAGCAATGGCATCTCGATCCGGACCGTCGGGTGGAGGGCCGCCGTTCAACGCATCTTGAGTGGCACTCGCCGAACGAAGCAACGATTGCCAGTTGGCTCGCCACGGCTCCGCATGGAGCGATCAAGCTCGCCCCCGCGGCGGAACTCGGTCCCGATTGGCAAGCACGCGCGGAACTCGAATGGATCAGCCGCAATCGTCAGTGCCGGCAGTTGGTGGCGTGGTTCGGTAACTTAACCGAATCGCCCGGCTGTCGCCGGGCGACGGTGATTACCCCGACGACCCATCACTCGTATGTGGGCGATCCCAAAGTGACCGCTGAAATGTGCGAACAAGTTGGCAACTTCGTTTTCGATACCGATCCCGCCATTCGTGCCGCGAAGCTAACCGGCGCTTTGGCATCGTCACTCAATTGCTTTGCGCTCGCACCGGGCGAGGCTTATCTCACGAGTGAACAAACCGTTGAACATCCCCTTGTCACCTGCTTTCGCGTGGCCGATGTTTTGTCGCTGCGTATCCCCTCCGTAGCCAAACACCTGCGGAGTTTGGGAATTGGCGAGCTGGAAATCAAAACTCGGGGCGTGTCGGCAAGTCCCGAAGACTTGCGCAAAAAGCTCAAACTTTCGGGAACGAAGTCGGCCACGCTGTTATTGACGCGGCAAGGAAAACGGGAAATCGCGATTCTCGCCCATCGGCAAGACTCGGCAGGGGTAACAGCGGGCGATACAAACAATTAGAATCGCTGGTTTACGAACCACTCTCAGCGGACGACAGCCGTGAAACTTGCCTTCAGTTCCAATGCTTATCTGCAATTTTCGATTGAGGAAACGATTCATCGCATCGCGGAAATCGGTTATCGCGGCATCGAGCTTCTGGCCGACGTGCCGCACGCTTGGCCCATGGGACTTTTGCCCGAACGCCGCGAGGCAATTCGTCGCTGCCTAGACGATCACAGTCTCACGATTTCGAACATCAACGCGTTCATGATGAACGCCGTCGGCGACCCCCGGCAGCCGTATTGGCATCCTGGCTGGACCGATCCCGATCCGCACTACCGTGCGATTCGCCGCGAGCATACCAAACGGGCCCTACAATTGGCCGCGGATTTGGGTGCCCCACACATTACCACGGAACCCGGCGGGTTTCTGACCCCTGAGCAAACTCGCCAACAGGCGGCGGATATCTTTTACGAAGAGCTCATGCCTTGCGTGGCAATCGCCGAGCAACTGGGCATCAAGTTGTTAATCGAGCCGGAACCGGAGTTGTTCATCGAGCACTTTGAAGAGTATTTGGAGTTCGCGGCCCGGGTTGATTCGCCGTTTGTCGGTTTGAATTTTGACGTGGGACACGCTTATTGTGTCGGCGAGGATCCGCAAAATTGGGTCGCGCGGATGGCACCACAAACGGTCCACTATCATCTCGAAGACATCGCCGACACGCGCATTCACAAACATTTGATTCCCGGCCACGGGGCGATTGATTTTCCCGCGACGCTCCGCGCGATTGCCGCCACGGGCTATCAAGGTTGGCTCACAGTCGAGCTTTATCCCTACATCGATGCGCCGGATGACGCGGCTCGCGAGGCCCACGCCTTTTTGTCGGACACGCTGAATTCTCTCGGTATCGCGGAGTCGCCGTGAATAAAATCACCGAGAGACATGCCAACCGAATTGATTGGCTGACTTGGTGGCAACTGCTGCGGGCTGCCAACGTGTTCACGGCGGCCTCGAACGTGATCGCAGGATTTCTCCTCGTGC
>JBGTEU010000329.1:0-6390 GCA_041747595.1 Bythopirellula sp. | reverse complement strand
ACAGCTTGTCGTACACGGCATCGACGAGCGCGGGAACATGGTCGCCAAGTACCGGCGCAGCGCCATGAATCGCGGCGATTTCATCGGCTCCGAACTCCATGAACTCGGCCAAATAAGAAAAACGATAGTCCAAGTCGTTTTCAAGTCGTGGTTCGTCGATCCTTTTCATCGCAAATATTCTCCACACAAATTTGAGGACAGGGATTCCGCATTTAGTACGATTGGCTATAGTAATTGGATAAGAACGTCCAATTCCAAGCCAGTTTAGGCGAATGTAATTGGATGTCAATATCCAATTAAGGTGCCGCCATGCTTTCTCAAACCGTTGAATATGCCCTGCGGGCGGTAGTGCACCTTGCTTTTCTGGCACCGGAGTCGTGCAAGACCTCGGAATTGGCGAAGGTGACTCAGGTGCCGAGTGCGTATCTTTCGAAGGTGGTGCAAAGCCTGGCGCGGGCTGGCATCCTAAGTTCTCAGCGTGGGATGGGTGGCGGCGTCTCTTTTGCCGGTGATCCCAAGCGAATCACGATTCTCGATATCGTCAACGTGGTTGATCCGATCCAGCGAATCAAAACTTGCCCGCTGCAATTGGCCACGCATGGCAAGAATCTTTGCCCCCTGCACCGCCGGATGGATGCGGCTCTCGCGCAAGTGGAGCTGGCCTTCGGCCAGACGACGTTGGCCGAAGTGTTGGCCGATCCTTCGGAGGTGAAGCCGTTGTGTGAAGTGGCGGGGACGCTGAGGAAGGTGCGGTGTTAGGGATTCAACATAGTTCGCCTTGACGTCTTTCCCGCGCAGGCGGGAATCCAGATAGTGCCAGGACTGGGTCCCCGCCTGCGCGGGGATGACTGTGGGGGTCTATGCCGTTTTCCTGCGCGGCCGGAGCGCGGCGGGGCAGGCGAACCCCAGTCCGACCAGCAACCAGGTTGAAGGTTCGGGCACGGTCACATATCGCAAGTCGTCGACGCTGAAGACATCGCTGGCGCCCCCTTGGAACCTCAGGAAGACCGAGCTGATGGATGCACCGGCATTGGTGAAACCAAAAAATTGTACGCCACCGTCGTCTTCTCCCGCGATCGGCAGCACAACGAGTGCTCCATCCGTGAATTGAGCGGTCAGATTTCCATTCGCGGTTCCCAGCCCCGTGATGTAAGCGCCGAAAGCATGAATGGGATCAGCAAAATTGAACCGCACTCCGGCGTTGCCCGAAAATGGATTAATTCTCAAGTATCGCGAGCCAGCCAAAGTCGTGTTGTAGCCGACGATGGTGTCGCCGGTCGCGTTGAAATATCCAGAGCTGCCCGTCGTCGTGGTCCCGACGAGTTGCGCCACCACGCCAGGGGCGATGGTTCGGCTGGGGGGGGCATAGCCCAGGGACACGGTTTCGAAATTGATCAGTTTTACCGTTCCCAAGGCCCCGGCAGCGGCATCAAACGCGGCGGCCGCCGCAACGGAATTGGGACGAGGGTCTGCGGGTCCCGCTCCGGGATCGAAGTCCTGATAGATAACGACACCATAGCTGGCCGAGTAAGTGAACAGGCAGTAAATCAAGCTGGCGACGATAGTTTTGGGCGTCATTAGCAATCTCCTCAATGGTGTGAAGGTTATCTTACCGGACATTTTTTATATGGGGCGAGCCTGGAACTAAATCCAGGCAATGGACTTGCTGCGATTGTACCCACGCGCCTCATCCGCCGCGAATGCGCGGCGCAAATTTTCTCCATTTTTCGCGTGCGACCACGGCTTCTGAGTTTCCACGGCTCAGAGCCGTTTCCGATTGCTGAACAGCAGTTTCAAATCCGAAGTGCGGGAGTTCTTGCGGACTGGGATGAGCCAAGCATGGACGCCTACGATGACGACGATCAACACAGTCAGCGACCGACCTCATGAAGGCTCAGCGTGGCGATATCGTCCTGGTTAATTATCTTTTAAATTGCGTAGGCCGGACCGAGCTTTGCGAGTTCCGGCTATTTCTGAGCTCTGCCCCGGCGCAGATGCCGGAACTGCGCACGGCTTGTTCCCGCCTACATCGCTAGCAGCCAATTTGCCTCGGCGCTTTCCCCAGGTTATGCTCAAAGCAAGCCAGAGGGGGCACGGCGCAGCCAGGAAGGGCCATGGCAATTTTTCCGAGATTTCTTCTCCACTTTGCGTGACAACTGCCGCGCAATCCGGCCTATTGCGCCGTGGAAAGGCTTCCGACCCGTTGTCATGATCGACAGGCTCCTCATGTCCAATAGTTCCGCCATTAATCCCGATCTGTTGTTGTCGCAAGCACTTGCGGGCTCACGCGAGTGCTTTGGCCGGCTGTTGCACTTGTACCGCAACTACCTGAAGCTGCTCGTCATGACCCAATTGGAGAAAAAACTTCAGCGGCGGATCAGCGCCTCGGACGTGGTGCAGGAAACCTTCCTGGAAGCGAACCGCGATTTTGCCCAATTTCGGGGCCAATCGAGCGGTGAGTTCTGTGCTTGGCTGCGGCGAATCTTGGTCAACAACCTGCACCGCGTCGTCGAGCAACACGTGCTCGCCGAAAAAAGGACCGTCCATCGCGAGGTGTCGCTCGAGGCGATGGCAAGTTCCCTGGAACAGTCGACCACGCGGCTCGACGCAATCCTACCGGACCCCGGTACGTCGCCGAGCATGAACTACCAGAAGCACGAACAAGAACTGGAACTCGCCAACGTCGTTGCCGAGTTGCCGGCCGATTACCGCGAGGTGATCGTGCTCCGCCATATCGAGGCGTTGCCGTTTGAAGAAGTCGCCATGCGGATGGAGCGATCCGCCGGCGCGGTACGGATGCTATGGCTGCGGGCGATCCGCCAACTCCGCGAGCAAATGCAACCTTGAAGGATAAACGAATTCGTTAAGTGACAATCCCCAAGTCTTTGAAGCCCCTCCCCTAGGCCCTCCCCAGAGTACTGGGGAGGGGGATTTAAAAGACCGATGATCAGCGAACCTTCCCAAACTTTGTCGTCACTTTCCGCGACCGACCGCGAGTTGGCCGAGGTGCTCGACCGCTATTTGGTTTCGCTGGAAAAAAATACGCCGCTCGACGTGGAACGATTGATTGCGGAGCATCCTCGGCTCGCGACTGACATTCGCGCGTTCGTGGCGAGCGTCGACATGTTGCACGGCGCGACTCAAGGGATCAACACGACGGCCAAATCCACGAGCACGGCAAGTTTGGGAAATCGAGGTCCACGCTCGGTTGGGGATGATCATGCAGAAACACGATCCGCGGAAAAACGGCTCGGCGATTTTGAAATCGGGCCCGAGATCGGCCGCGGCGGAATGGGGGTGGTTTACGAGGCCACGCAGATTTCGCTGCAGCGCAAAGTCGCGTTGAAGGTGTTGCCCTTCGCGGCGATGTGGGACCACAAGCAAATCGCCCGCTTCCAGAACGAAGCCCAGGCCGCGGCCCAATTGCACCACCCGCATATCGTGCCGGTGTTCGCCGTCGGGCAAGAACGGGGTGTCCACTTCTATGCGATGCAGTTGATCCAAGGCCGTTCGCTCGATGCGATCGTCGGCGAGTTGCGCCGCGAAACCGCAAGCGAAGCGGCTCGCGGGGAGCAGGGTATGGTTTCGACCATCGGGGAGCAATCGACCGTGCAGTCGGAATTGTCGTCGGAGCGCGCGGCGGGGCAGCCACGCTATTGCCAGGCCATCGCGCGGCTGGGGATTCAAGCCGCCACGGCGTTGCACTATGCCCACGAATGCGGCGTCGTCCACCGCGACATCAAACCGTCGAACTTGATGGTCGATGCCCGCAACAAACTGTGGATCACCGATTTTGGTTTGGCTCGCATCCAAGACAGCCCTGGCGTCACGCTCACGGGCGACGTGGTCGGCACGCTTCGCTACATGAGCCCCGAGCAAGTCACGAGCAAACACGCCCTCGTCGATCCTCGGACCGATATTTACGCGCTCGGCGCGTCGCTTTACGAATTGTTGACGCTCCAGCCGGCGTTTCCCGGCGAAGACCGCCAGGCCGTCATGCAGGCGATTCCCCAAGTCGAACCCCTGGCCCCCCGTGCGATCAATCCGTCGATTCCCGTCGACTTGGAAACCATCGTGTTGCAAGCGATGGCCAAGGCCCGCGAAGACCGCTACGCCACGGCCGAGCATCTTGCTGACGATTTGAATCGCTTTCTCGAAGGGAAGCCGACGCTCGCGCGAAGGCCCACGCTGACCGACCGCGCGACGAAATGGGTCTGGCGGCACCGAGCGATGGTCTCACTGGCGGCGGTGTTTTTATTACTGCTCACCGCGGTCTCGACGACCGGCGCGATTTTGCTCTCTCGCGAACATAGCCGCAAACAAGCGGCGCTTGCGAACGCCGAAGAAAACTTGCAGCAAGCACGCCAAGTGGTCGACCGCTTCGGCAGCCGGTTCTCACAAGAACTCGCCAAGCTGCCCGGCAGCGAGCCGTTGCGGCTCGCCGTGCTGGGCGACACGCTTGCTTACTATCAAGAATTCATCGCCCGGGCCGCTGGCGATCCGAAATTGAAAACCGAATTGGCCACCACGCATTTCCACGCCGGCACGATTGCCAGCCAACTTGGCGATCATGCGAAGGCCAAGCAATCCTTCCGGCAAGCGGCCGATCTGTTTGCCGAGCTTGCCGCCACGGCCGACAAGCCGACGTTGTTTTACCAACAGCAGGCGACGGCTCTTAATAACATCGCCCTGCTGTTTGTTGCCGAAGGAAAACTCACCGAAGCCCGCGATCAATACACCGCGGCGATCCGACTGCAGTCGGCGCAAATTGCCGACGGCAAGGAAGAAAAAATTGCGACCCGACTCCTAGCCGAACTGTACACGAACCGGGGATTGCTGGAACGCCAAAGCGGCGAGCCGGCTGCCGCGCGAAGATCGCTCACCAAGGCGATTGCACTGTTGGAAAAACTCGCCGCGGTGACTCCCGAGGACAGCCAGACGCGGCACGCCTTGGCGATGGCGCTCAACAACCGCAGCTTCGTCGAACAAGAATCCGACTGGCAAGCGGCGGAAGGGTCGTGCCGCGCCGCCGTGGAGTTATTTGAACAGTTGGTCGACGAAAACTCCGGCGATCAAACCGCGTCCGCCGCGCCTCGGAGCGATCTCGCCCTCAGCTACAACAATCTGGCGGCGATTTTGGGGCATCTTTCCAAGGATGCCGACGCCATCGCGGCTTATCGTCAGGCAGTCGGAATCCAAGAACAACTCGTGCGACAAGCACCGAGCGTTGTCCAATACCGCAGCGACTTGGCGATCACTTGGAACAATCTGGCCCAAGCCCTCGCGCGGCAGGAGATGACCGACGAAGCCGCACGTGCGTACGACCAATCTCAAACGATGTTTGCCGAGTTGGTTGCCGATTTCCCGCAGGATATCCGTTATCAAAGTACACTCGCCGGGGTGCTCAACAATCGGGGCATGGCGAGCGAGGTGGCGGGCGATCTTGATGCAGCATTGACTGCGTATCGCCAAGCCATCGAGCATCAACGGATCGCCGTTGCGTCGGCCCCCGAGCAATCGCAGTATCGCGAATTCTTGAGCAAACACTATTTCAATTGTGGCCGCGTGCTGCGGACCTTGAATCGCCCCGCCGATGCGCTGGCCCTGGCTCTTGAGCGCCGCGCACTTTGGGAAGACCAGGGCAAGCAGCTCTATCAAGTGGCGCTCGAGCTTGCCGCGATTGCAGAGAGCATTGATGATCAAGCTTCCGGTACACCGACCCAAGATGACGTGGTCGAACAAGCGGTCGCAACATTGCGACAGGCCGAGTTAGCAGGTTTTGAATTCCCGACACACGATCTTCCCGCGATCATTCGCACGCGCTACGAGATCGCCAGCAAGATTGCTTTAGGAGTGCAACCATGAAACGGCCGTTAGGAAGACGCACGCTCGGTTTCGAGCAAATGGAAGAGCGGCTCGCGCTGTCGACGACAGCCGTTGGCGATTCACCGATTTGGGCCGGCAATCTGACAACTCACCTCGTCAATGTGGGAGAGCCGCTCGCGCCCTTGACGATTACCGGGGAAAATGTTGGGAATCCGTTTCTCAAGTGGGGCAATAGCTATGGAGGCCTGACGAGTCCGCGTTCGTATAACTTGGGAAGTTTTGCGAACATTGTCACAGACGGCGATACACTTTCCCTTCATTTAAACCCCTTTATATCGGCTGATACGGCACCCGCCCTTAGTGGGGGCGTTGGGTCATCTCAACAGGGGTCCTATCAAGAGGGGATGAACGATCAGGTTGCCCCCATCGTTCAGCCTCAGATTGGCAATGGCGAAGTCGCTCAGGGGACAATTGACCTTGTTCAGGTATTTGCCCCCGTCGCCCAAACCAAGACTTCGCATAATATCGACAGCGGCATTGTTGCGATTTCCGTTCCCCAGGTCA
>JBGTEU010000328.1:0-2299 GCA_041747595.1 Bythopirellula sp. | reverse complement strand
CGAGGCCCGTTCCCACGGGATGCGAACCGGGCTCGCCGGTGATCGCATCGGGATTGGCGTCTCGATCATCATGTAGATTCCTATTGTCTTTATCTTGCCGTGCCATGGCTTTGGCTCCTTTGAAAAGAGTTGTGTTGCCTCAATTGCGAAATATCGCGAATTAGTGAAAAGGCAAATCACGTGCCGATTCCGGCGATATCCCGCTCCAGAATCGCGGGGGCCATCAAGCTAAAACTTGCGGCGGAGCTCCATGCGGGCGCCGGTGATGTCCTCGCTGTTCTCAAGAAGGCCAACCATCGCGTCGGCACGGAAAATCAGCGTGTGTGAGAGCGGCTTTTGGAATCGAGCGCCGAGGGCGTACTGATCGCCCTTTGCGATGCGGTTGTCGGCGCTATCCATTGTTTGCAGCACCGCGGCTTCGAGAATCAACTGTTGTTCGAAGGCGTTGCCCAACAGGTCGATACCCAGCGCGGCCCCAAAAGTGTTGTTCCCCGAGTCGTCGAGCAAGGGATAACCGGTGAGCAAATCGCTTTCAAAATTGATGCCGGTGTTTTTGAGCGGGCCTTGCAATCGCGCGGCGGATTGCGGCCGACCAAAGCCGGCGAACAGATTGAGATAGGGGATCACGTTGTAGGGGTTGCGGGTGAGGAAGCTGTTTTCCATCAAGAGCAGCAAGCCGTCGGCCGTGCGATCGTCGCGGGGGCCGTCTTGGCCCGTGTTGACGATCATCCGCACGGAGTTGGAAAGCAGGTTGAGATACCGCCGCGTGTAGCTTGCGCCGATGTTGTGGTAGCTGCGGCCCTGGTTCTCGGTGTCGTCGAGAAACGCGTAGCCGAGTTCGATATATCCGCCGCGGCTTTCGATGAACGTGGTGAAGCCAACGATACTCGCCGCGCGGTTATCCCCCTCGAAGGCAATGTTGCTGGTGACTTCATCGAGTCCGATGAAAAAGGTCGTGTCGAAATTCGACCAATCGAGCCAGGGATTGTTCCGCGCGGGGATCGTCGCAGCCAGCCCCACGAAGGCATCTTCTACCCAAATCCCATTTTGGAACACGAGCGGGATCAAGCCCACGGCAATCGGCAGATTGAAAGACGCCTCTTGGTTGTACCAGCCACCAAGGAGGTAACCGAGATCGCCCTCGAAAAAGAGCGTGTCGGTTCGCGCGTCCCAGGCATCCCAGGCATCGTTGCGAGTAATCTTGCCCTTGTCGTAGACGAGACTGCTAAATTCATTGCGTTCGTCCAGGGGGCCCATAAACATGTGAATCCGCTCGGTGGCGGTAATCCAGAAATCGAAATCAAGATTCAAACGGTTGGCCCAAAGCGTCTGTTCGTTACCGACGTTTTGGTTGAACGCCAGAGCCGAGCGATAATCGCCGTAGACGTAAAATTTCTTCTGCGTGAGATTCGTGAACCCGAGTCCCGTGCCAGAGCGGGGCAGGGGACCCGTGTCGTAAAACGGTAGGCCCCATTCGATGGCGGGGCGTTGTACCGCGTTGAGATGCTTGTTGCCATAGACCGCGAGCTGTCCGTTTGGGTCCCAACAATAGTGGCCGTAGTAGGGGTCGGGCGAAAAATCGCTGTCTTGGTAAGGAGCCGACATCGTGCAAGGATCGTGATGATGCGTGCCGACGGTCATCGTGGCCCCCTTGAGTCCCGCGGGGGTGGGCATTTGTTCCCACGGCGGGGCATGGGCCGATACTACCGCCGGTGGCACCGGCGCGGTGAGGCCATAACGCAGCGGCCCGCGCATGTAACCGGGATTGGCGGGCGGCGGCACGAACAGCGGCCTCTGCTCGTAATGGGAGGCGCGGTTCAAAAGAGGCGGACCCAGCAAGGGCCGCGTTACGATTGGCTGGCCCACGAGCGGTCCGCCGATCAACGGTGTTTCGTAGGGCGAGTTTATCCAACGGGGCAAAATGGAGGAGCGGTGACCGCCGAGTTCCACGGGGGGCAACGGACAACATTCCGCCGAGGGCGTTTGAATTTGTCGTTGAACGGGCGGCGTTGCGGCCTGGGGAGTCGGTGTCACCGGTGGCAGTTGTTCAAGAACATCCGGTGCCGAAGCTAAGTACAGGGCAGGGCGTTGAGGTTCGATGATCGACTGCAGAGTCGCCGATGGTAATTCCGCGGGTTGCTCTTCGGCCAACGGTTTTTCCGTGGAGATCGGCGCGTAATAAAACTGTGCGGGCGCCGGCGAATAACTTCCCATCACGCCGAGCGCCACCATAGCCAAGCCGCCAAGGCGGCACACTCGAGTCAATTGCAAGTTGTGACGTGCGTAGTTCATCAATGAT
>JBGTEU010000327.1:0-10441 GCA_041747595.1 Bythopirellula sp. | reverse complement strand
GGAAGGAAAGCCGGAGAATATCATCGACAAGATGATCGAAGGCCGGATGCTGAATTTTTACGCCTAACACGTCCTGGTAGAGCAGCCCTACGTGAAGGACGAAAGCCAAACCGTGGGCAATGTCGCGAAATCGGGCGGCATGAAGCTCAAACGCTTCGTCCGTTGGCAATTGGGTGAGGCCGCGGCCAGCGCCGATGGCGGCGCGGCATAGTTGTGAGATTCACAACGCCCGGGGAATGACAATCCCCGGGCTTTTTTTATGTCTCGATGTTTTGTCGAAAGACTCCTAGCCACGCGGGCCCCTTTGCTAGAAAATCGCACAGAGCAACCAATTGTTTTTTTAGCCGAGTGGTGAACTGATGTCGGAATCAATAAACGTGTCAAACGGCCCTTATCGACGCATTGTGCTCAAGCTTTCGGGGGAGAGCTTCGCTCCTCCCGGCGAGCGAGGCATCAGCATGGAAGAAGTCGTGCATATCGCCTCGCAGACTTTTCGAGCGATGCAGCAGGGGGTGCAAATCGCGATTGTGATCGGCGGTGGAAATATCCTTCGCGGGGCCCAATTCACCGCCGGCAATTCCAGCATCCAAGAAGCCACGGCCCACTACATGGGCATGCTGGCGACGGTAATCAACGGCCTCGCTCTGCAAGATGCGCTCGAATCGCTCGGCTGCCAAACGCGGCTGATGAGTGCCGTGAGAATGGATGGCGTCGCCGAGCCCTACATTCGCCGTCGTGCGAAGCGGCACTTGGAAAAAGGCCGCATCGTGATCGTTGCCGGAGGCACGGGGGCCCCATTTGTCACGACCGATACGGCCGCCGCGCAGAAGGCGCTTGAGATCGAAGCCGACATCTTGATGAAGGCCACGCGCGTGGAGGGGGTTTACAGCGAAGACCCCGAAAAGAATCCTCACGCGGTGTTGTTCCGCCATCTTACCTTTCAACAAGTCCGCGATCAAAATTTGCGCGTGATGGATCCCACCGCGATCGCACAGTGCATGGAGCACGATCTGCCGATCTTGGTGTTCAATTATCGCCACGATGGGAACATCGAGCGCGCCGTCCGCGGCGAAAAAATCGGCACTTCGGTCACCAGCCGCAAGGAAGTTGTGAATACATAAGAAGATCTTTTTCTGGCCTCTGACCTCTATTCTCTCTCCTACCATGACTAACGACGAAATACTCCTCGACACCGAAGAACGCATGGAAAAGGCGATCACCAAGCTCAAGGATGATCTCACCGGTATTCGCACGGGTCGCGCCAATCCGGGGCTCGTGGATTCCTTGCGCGTCGACGTCTACGGCTCGCAGACGCCGATCAAGCAAATTGCCTCGGTAAGCGCCCCCGAGCCGCAGCAGTTGGTGATTCGCCCCTTCGATCCCTCGACGATTAAGGACATTGAGAAGGGAATTATCGCGAGTGATTTGGGCCTGACTCCGCAAAGCGACGGCAAAGTGATTCGGCTCAACATCCCGGCACTTTCGGGGGAAGTGCGTCGCACGATGGTCGCTCGCACGAAAGAACTCACCGAGGAAGCGAAGGTCGCCATCCGCAACGTCCGCCGCGAGGGCAATAAGCACGCCGATCAATCGCAAAAGGACAAGACGATGACAGAGGACGATTGTGAATCTTTGAAGAAGGATATTCAGGATCTCACGAAGACATACGAAGATCAGGCCAATGCCTTGGCCAAATCGAAAGAATCAGAAGTCATGGGCAGCTGATGCCATTTTGCCGCGGCGCTCGCTCCTCGCTTGAATGGGGTTGCTAAGCCGCAAGCGGTTGCTAGCTGCTAGCACGCGATTTCTCTTGTCGTCTTTCGTCGGGTCGGCCTATACTACCTAGCCGACACCCGTCATTGACGCGCACCCGACGCGCGTTGACCCAATTCTGCCTCGGTTTATGGAGAGACCGTCATGTCCAATTTGGAGAGCATGCGCATGGATGCCAGCTTTTCGACCCGCCTCAAAAGTTGGCTTTGGAGAAATCAAATCGCTTGGATCATCGCTGCCGCGGTGATTCTGGTCGTCTGTTTGAAATTCCGCCAAACCGAGGGGACGCAATCCGCCAAGGCGGCTCCGTCGAGCGTGACGACAACTGCCCAATCGGCCAGCGCGGATGGCAATTTGCCCAAGGTTGCCAAGCCTCAGCACGACGTGATGGCCCTCGTCAACGGCAAAGACATCAGCCGCGTTGATCTCACCAATGCTTGTGTGCAGCGTCACGGTGAGAAAGTGCTCGAGAGTTTGGTCAACAAGCGCTTGATTCTCAGCCACTGCGAAAAACGTGGCATCGCGATCACCAACGAAGACATCGCCGGCGAAATCGACCGCATGGCGAAACGGTTCCAACTCTCCCGCGAACAGTGGCTCGAGATGCTCCAAAAAGAACGCGGCATTACTGCCCAGGAATACGCCCGCGACATCGTGTGGCCGACGCTCGCCTTGCGGAAGCTCGCCGCCCAAGAAGTCAAACCCACGGCTGAAGAAATCGAGCAGGCCCTGGAACGTGATTTTGGCGAAAGCGTGAACACGCGCCTAATTGCCGTCAGCAGCCAGGAGTTGGCCAACCAATTGCACCAACAGTTGATGTCCGATCCGGAGTTGTTTCCCCGCTTGGCGATTGAGCATTCGATCGATATCAACTCGGCGAGCGTGGGCGGCTTGATCCAACCGATTCGCCGGCACTTGGGGGACTTGGGCATCGAACAAGCGGCATTTTCACTCAAAGAGGGTGAGATTTCCCCCGTGATCCCCGTGGCTGGCCAGTTCGTCATTTTGAGTTGTATTTCGCGAAATCCCCCACGCGAATTCAATCGCGTCGAAATGGAAAAGCAGTTGGTCGAAAAAATCAGCGACGAAAAACTCCGTCAAAAATCCCATGAGTTATTCGCGCAATTGCAGCAAGCCTCGACGTTGGTAAACGTCTACAACAATCCCGAAATGCGGCAGACCATGCCCGGCGTCGTGGCGACGGTCAACGGCGACCGCATCACCATGAAAGAACTGGGTGACGAATGTTTGTTGCGGCACGGCGACGAAGTGCTCGAAACGTTGATTTCCACGCTTCTGCTCGAGCAATCGCTCAAGAATGCGAATCTCGCGGTGACCGATGCCGACCTCGAAGCCGAGGTGCGTCACGCGGCGGAATTGGCTGGCGTGGTCGACGCCCAAGGACACGCCGACCTTGAAAAATGGTTTAAGTCGGTGACGGAGGAGCAAGGCCTCGATAAGGCCCAGTACATGCGAGATGCGGTCTGGCCTTCGGCGGCACTTAAGAAACTGACCGCTTCGACCGTGCAGGTTACCGAGGAAGACGTCAAAAAGGGTTTCCAGGCCAACTACGGACAGCGGGTTCGTTGCCGGGCGATTGTGCTCGGAACGATGCGCCGTGCCCAAGAAGTGTGGGACAAGGCCCGGCGAAATCCGTCGATCGAATATTTTGGCGATCTCGCCGAGGAATATTCCATCGAACCGACGAGCAAGGCCCTCCGCGGCGAAGTGCCGCCGATTCAGCGATTCGGGGGACAGCCCCAACTTGAAGAAGCCGCGTTTGCTCTGCAAGAGGGGCAGCTCTCCGGCATCGTGCAAGTCCGCGACAAGTTTCTTATTCTGCGGTGCGAAGGCCGGACCGAGTCAATGAATATCAAAGAAGCTGAAGTTCGCGAAATACTTTCCCGCGACATCTACGAGAAGAAATTGCGGCTAGCGATGAGCGAGAAGTATGAGTCGATCCGTGAAAATTCTCGAATCGATAACTATCTGGCCGGCACGTCGCATGCCCCCGTCGAGCGGACGGCCAAGACTCAGGACGGATTGCTGCAAGATCCCGCGGTGCGTCCCGCGGCCGGCATGACGCGTTAGGTTCATAGCTAAGCCGCAAGCGGCCCGGCTCGGCATAGACTGCCGCAGCGAACCGGAATGGGGTATATTTGGTCTGGAAAGAAGCTTTCCCCCCAAATTCCCGTGATGCTGATTCTCCAGGGTCAAGATATGTCCACAGATTCCGTCGCCAGTGGCGAACCCTTTCGCGTGCAAATTGCCGACCGCGTGAAACGGTTGCCGCCCTATTTGTTTGGGCGGATCAACACCATGCTTTACAACAAGCGTCGCAACGGCGACGACGTGATCGACCTCGGCATGGGGAACCCGTCGGATCCTCCGCAGGGTTTGGTGATCGAAAAGCTCTCCGAGGCGGCCCGGGACCCCAACAATCACGGTTACAGCAAATCGAACGGAATCGTCAATCTCCGCCGGGAAGTGGCCGCCAAATATCACAAAAAATACGGCGTGCGGCTCGATCCCGACAAGGAAATCATCGTCTGCTTAGGCTCCAAGGAAGGCTTTAGCCATATGTGCCTGGCGATGATGGGCCCCGGCGACACGGCCATCGTGCCGGCTCCCTTTTTCCCGATTCACGTTTATTCGGTAGCACTCGCATCGGGCAACGTGATCGCGCTCGAAGTCGTCAACAGTGAAAAGTTTCTCGCGGATATTGCTTACACATGCGAGACGCTCTATCCCCGGCCGAAGTTGTTGATTCTGAACTACCCGCACAATCCCTCGAGCGTGGTGGTCGAGCAATCGTTCTTCGACGAAGTGGTAAAGCTCGCCAAGAAATACAACTTCGCGGTGATCAGCGATTTCGCCTACGCCGACGTGGCGTTTGACGGTTACAAACCGCCGAGCTTTTTAGCGTCTCCGGGTGCCTCGGAAGTCGGCGTGGAATTCACGACGATGAGCAAGGGCTACAACATGGCCGGTTGGCGGGTAGGTTTCTGTGCGGGCAATCCGGAAATGATTGCTGCGCTCGCGACGATCAAGGGTTACTACGACTACGGCATGTTCCAAGCGATTCAGATCGCGGCGATCCTCGCGTTGCGCCACACCGACGCAGCGGTCGAGGAGCAATCGCTCATTTACCAAAGCCGTCGCAATGCCCTGTGCGAATCGCTCGCCCGACTTGGTTGGGAAGTGAAGCCCCCCAAGGCGGGGATGTTCGTGTGGCAAGCAATCCCCGAGCCGTGGAAATCGCGGATGAGCACGATGGATTTTGCCATGATGCTGCTGGAAAAGGGGAACGTGGCGGTGAGCCCCGGCAGCGGCTTCGGCCCGGCGGGCGAGGGTTTCTTACGGATGTCGCTTGTGGAAAACGAAGAGCGGCTTCGCCAAGCCGTGCGGCAAATCAAGGCGTGTCTGCGAGACGCAGAAACTTCTTTCACGTCTTCGCCACCTAAACCGGTCACGGTGTAAGTTTTCGATTTAGTTCCTCGCGAAACCGCTCGCCGCGGCGCGCGGTTTCGCGGCGATTCTTTTCTGTTTCCCACCCCGATGAAAAATATTCTTGACAGCCTAAGAATAGTGTTATATAACTGTGGTCAGTTGGTCGGCCCATTTAGAAAAACTGTTGATTCGGATCGACGATGATTATTCGCATTGAAAAAGGCTCGGCTGTGCCGATCTCGTCGCAAATCGCGGAGCAGATTGCGACCCTCTGTGCGTCGGGCAAGCTGGCCAGCGGTGACCGGATGCCTTCGGTTCGCGAGTTAGCCCGGGAACTTGCCGTCAATCAGAACACGATCTTGCGTGTCTATGAACGCATGGTCCGCGAGGGGCTCTTGGAAATGCGGCACGGGCAGGGCACCTTTGTCGCGGAAGACGCCGCCGGTTTGACGCGATCCGCCCACCGAAAACGGCTCACCGAGGAGCTCCGCCATGTAGCCCGCCAGGGAGTCGCCTTGGGGCTCGACGCCGACGATCTTCACGAACTTCTTACGGCGGCGCTGGAACAAGTGCTGCGCTTGGCGCGGTCAAATCCTAAGACACAGGCCAAAATTGAGGTGACGAAATGAGCGAGTTCGCCATCGAGTTTCAGGGGGTTTGCAAATCGTTTCGTCGCCAGGAAGTCTTGCGCGGCACGACGTTGCAGGTCGAAAAGGGCAAAACGTTTGCCTTCCTCGGCCGCAACGGTGCGGGCAAAACGACCGCGATCGGCTTGATGATGGGATTGTTGAAACGCGACGCGGGTGAGATTCGTGTCTTGAATCTTGACCCTGCGACGCACCCCGTCGAAGTACGCCGCCGCGTCGGTTACTTGGCCGAAGATCAGACCATGTATGGCTGGATGCGATGCGAGGAAATCCTGCGATTTATGGCCCCGTTTTATCCCACCTGGGATCATCAACTCGCCCTGCAATACGCGAAAGACTTCGAAGTGCCGCTCGCAACACGAATCAAACATCTTTCCAAGGGACAGAATGTGCGGCTGGGGTTGGTGCTCGCGCTTGCGCACCGGCCTGAGTTGGTCATTTTGGACGACCCGGCGCTCGGGCTCGATCCGATCATGCGCAAGCAATTCAATCGCGATCTTATTACCCACCTGCAAGGGCAGGGGCGGACCGTGTTTTACAGTTCGCATTTGCTCTACGAAGTCGAGCCGGTGGCGGACGAAGTGGCGATTCTCGATCACGGTCAGATCGTGCGTCATGCCGAGACCGAGGATTTACGGCGTGACGTGAAGCAGATTTCGCTAAGCCGCGAAGCGGCGGGGTTGTTGGCTAATCAAGCGAGAATTCTTGACCAACGGCCCGACGGCGACGAGGTGGCGATCATCGTCGAAGAAGCCCCCGAGGTGATCCTAGCGCTCGAACAAGAGGGGATCGAGCATCAAGTGGTGGATCTCAATCTCGACGAAATTTTTGAGGCCTATGTTGCAGGAAGAAAACCTGAACAAGCCGCAACTCAACGAGTCGCCGGTCCTTGCGAGGTCACAACATGAACTCCATTTGGTTGAGCTTGCTGTGGAAAGAGTGGTGCGAACAACGCTGGAAATTGGCGGCGCTGGTGGGCGTGCTGATCGCGGTCCCAACCGTAATCTTGCTGATGATCTACTTGTCAGGTAGTGCTCCACGAAGCTACCTAAAGGGGATGATTCTTTTACCGATTTCGATCTTGATGCCTTTTGTGGTCCTCGCCGGGACATTTGTGGGCATGTCCGTAGCGGGTGGAGAAAATTCGCGGCGCACCATGAGGTTCCTACAAGCCCTGCCGGCGCCAACCTGGCAAGTGGCCCTGGTCAAACTCTTGGCGGCTTTCTTCACTGTTGCAATTCCGATACTGATCGTCATGGGTGCAGTGTGGGCGTTCGCTGGAGTAATCGATCCTGAAGGTCAGCTTTCATCCAACATAGTGCGGGTGGTTCCGCCCATGTCGCATCCGGCGGGAATATCCAACTGGTACGCCGGGCGAATGGTAGCGAATATCCTCGCAGTGTGCAGTCTAGTACTCTGGACTGCAGCCTGTGGGGTAAACCGGTCCGACGAAATACGGGCGGGGGCATTGGGATTTCTGATCATTGCGGCGGCATGGGGACTCTGGATGTATGCCATGTATCTAGCAGAGCGGTATGAATTTACGTCAGTTTGGTCTGTAGTTAATGTGTTGAGAGCGGCTCTGCCCGGCGGATTAGCCACTACAGGTTTTGGCACCGCAAGGCCCGGCCTGGAAATGGTCGTGGCGGTCTTTGCTCACTTGGCGTTGTTGATTTGGTTCTTGCGCCGCTATGGGAAAATTGCTGCGACTCAACAAGGGGGGGGAGGATTGCAAATCTCCGATTTGTTTCAATACAAATCGGGCAAATTGCCTCGGCAAACTCCGTTGGGCGCCATTATCTGGAAGCAAGCTCGTGAAATAGGACCGCTGGCTCTATTTGCTATGGTCGGTGTCGTTTCCTTGGCCCTTCTTGTGCATAAGTGGGGCGACGGTCAGAGCAGTATGAATGTTTTCGGCGAGGTGCTCATTGCACTAACGGTGAGCGTGGGAATACTCGTGACGCTAGTTTCCGGCGTGGGAATAATGCTGGAAGACTACCAACCGAAAGTGAATACCTTCTGGCGGTCGAGGCCGATCAATCCACATCTGTGGTTTGCAGCGAAGTACTTAACGGGCATTGGCATTCTTGCCCTGGCATTCGCACCGGTTTCCGTAGCGGTGAACTGGGCGAGCGGTTGGCGATATGCTTCGCCCCAGGAGACGTTGGGCGTGATACTGTTCTTCACGGCCGTCTACACTCTATCGCTGACTGCCTACGCCCTCGTGCGCCAACCCATCTATGCGGTAGTACTAGCCATGGGATCGTTGTGGCCATTGGGCTTCCTGTCCGGGTTTGCGTACGGCCTAACCGAGCGGCTCGGTCCTGATTTAGCTTCATTCGTCGCCTGGACGTTTCTTGTGATCGCGTATGTTGCTGTCGTCCTACTCGCCTGGCAGGCCGTGGTCCGCGATTGGGGCTGGAAACAGCACCGATAAGAATCGCCGCTAAGCCGAGAGAGGCCGCTTGCGGCTTAGCGTCAGGGGTCTAAAATCATATCAGCGCATAAAAAATGAGGGTCCTTGCTCGCCGGGGCAAGAACCCTCGAAATTTAGGCTGACCGGTTGACACACTTATGTCTGACAACCGGAGACCCACAGCCTGTTTTCGCTATCGTCGTGGCACAACTCGAGGCTTAACGGCGAATTCGATCTGACCCTGCTAACTCACCACCAGCACCTCGTGCAAATGATACAACCCGCAAAACTGGCTCTCGAAGATGGCACTGTTTACGCCGGCACGTCGATTGGGGCCGACGGCGAAGTCGACGGCGAAGTCTGCTTCAACACGTCCATGACCGGCTATCAAGAGATCCTCACCGATCCCAGCTATCGTGGCCAGATCGTTACGATGACCTACCCGCAGATTGGCAATTACGGAGTCAACAAAAGCGATTACGAAAGCAGTAAGCCGCACCTGGCGGGGTTCGTGGTCCGTGAGCATAGCCGGATCGAAAGCAACTTCCGCGCGGAGAATTCGCTGAGCGAATTCTTGAAAAAGTGGGGCGTCGTGGCCATCGAGTCCATCGATACCCGCGCACTCGTGCGGCGAATTCGCTCGCAGGGGGCGATGCGGGGTGTGCTGTCAACGGTCGACATGGACGACGCCAGCCTGGTTGCCAAAGCCAAGGCGAGCCTCGGTCTCGTCGGCCGTGATTTAGTCCGCGAGGTAATCCCCGCTCAATCGGCCACGTGGAATGATTCGGTCAGTGAGTGGACGCATCTCAATGGGGAAAGTGGAAATGCGAAAGGGGAAAGAAACACAGGTCCGCACGTTATTGCCCTCGACTACGGCATGAAGTGGAACATCCCTCGGCATTTGGTCGATCAGGGTTGTCGCGTGACAGTGTTACCGGGCACGGCGACGGCTGCGGACGTTCTTGGCCTGAAACCGGATGGTGTGTTTCTCTCGAACGGCCCGGGCGATCCGGAACCTTTGGATTATGCAATTGGCACGATCCGCGATTTATTAGGAAAACAACCTGTTTTTGGCATTTGCCTAGGGCATCAGTTGCTCTCCCTGGCGAGTGGAGCCAAGACCTTTAAGATGAAATTCGGCCATCGCGGGGCGAACCAACCCGTGCAACAGTTGAGTGACGGCATGGTCGAAATCACCTCGCAGAACCATGGTTTTGCCGTCGACGAAGAGTCGCTCCCTGAGAACCTTGAGGTGACCCATCGCAGTCTGAATGACGGTACGATCGAAGGGGTCCGCCGCCGCGACGTGGCAGCTTTCAGCGTGCAGTATCATCCCGAGGCGTCCGCCGGGCCGCACGACAGCCACTATTTGTTCCGACAGTTCATGGAATCCATGAATAAGTAGCCACTAAGCCGCAAGCGGCTCAGCCTCGCGTGAGCAATTCGATAATCTCGATGACCGCGAGCGCTGATTGTGGGTCGCGGACGGCGTCTTGTTCAAATCGTCTCGCAAGATCGGTCGAATAACGCAGGTATTGCTCACGAGATTCTTCGACTAGCTCCCAGCCAATTTCCTGCAGCACCTGCGGCCACAATTGATGCACCTGCTCCAGCGAGGCCACGTCGCCGCGGATTGCTTGGAACACGACGTCGTCCAATTCCTCGAGCATGGCACGGACGTGGTCCGTTTCTGCAAAGAGGAAGTGAGACGGAGAATCGGCGGGTGGAGATTCCGCGCGGTCCGTGTTTTGCTGGTGCCCCGTATGAGGGGCGTCAGGTCGCTGATCCATGAGGCATTCATTCAGAGTCGTTGGCGGGATGGTCTTTGCGTTTTTTTGCATCACGGCGAGATTGAGCCCGTCGGCGCAGCTCAGCACTTCTGGCATAAGCTGCACCGGCGGACAGGGGTGTGTGCGATTCATGGCCGCTGTTGTGAACAGAAACAGAAGTCGTGACTTTTTCTAATTGAACCGCCAACATTTGATAATAATTTTCTAAGACTCCGTGGAGTTCACGGAATTCATCTTTCCATTGATCGCTCTCTAAGGCGGACCGTTCCCGTTCGGCCTCCAAGGTAGCTTCCAATTTCGCGATCCGTTCGCGGGCGGAGTCGTAATTGACTTCCAGCTCAGTGAAGCGAACTTCGAGGGTTTCG
>JBGTEU010000326.1:0-2582 GCA_041747595.1 Bythopirellula sp. | reverse complement strand
ACCGCCTTGAGCATGGCCCCCGGCCCACCGGCGATGATCCCCAACACCTGCGCGGGATCGGAGTTGAACGTCGGAGGACATTCCGCGGCATCGAGTATGCCCAGGCGACCGGAAGTTCCGGCACCGATGTAAATCAACCGTCCGCCATGTTGCAGGCGACGCGCGATCGCTTCGATTGCTTGAGCGATTGCTTGAGATTGTTCGCCGACGGCCTGCGCGATTTTTGCGTCTTCGGCATTGATGAGGGCAACAATTTCCAGAGGGCTCAGACTATCAAGGGATTCTGATGCTGGGTTACTCGCCTCGGTGATGAGATTCTCTAACATAGTCTTGATTCTAGTCTGCCAGTGAAAAGACAAGTAGCAGAGATGCGCGAAAAAGAGAAATAATTGCGCTGATAGAGATTAACGCGTTTTGTCTAATTTTTCTTGTCGTCTCAAGCATGAAGATCGATCGCAACACGACGAGCCCGCTGCTATTTTGCTCGTCTTCCGTTAAGCTTTGGCTCATAATCAAACCCGCAACTCTTCCAAATATACAAATTGGATCGACGCGAAGTCGACATATCTCAATGGAAAAGCCGACGACAACTCTCAAAACCCTTGCGACCGGATAAGTTTCCTTTTGAATCTCTCTATTCATGCTATCGATGCCGCCATAGTCGTTGGCTATCTCGCGGCGGTACTCGCCTTGGGGGTGTGGGTGGGGCGCGGGCAGAAAGACACCCTCGAATACTTCTTGGGTAATCGCGAGTTGCCTACGTGGGCCGTGTTGTTGTCAATCGTCGCGACAGAAACGAGCACGGTCACATTCTTGAGCATCCCCGGATTCGCATTTGCCCAAGGGGGTGATATGCGATTCCTGCAAATCACCTTTGGTTACATCGTGGGCCGCTTGTTGGTGATTTGGGTTTTGTTGCCGCTTTACTTTCAAGGCCAATCCTTCACCGCTTACGAAGTCTTGCAGCGGCGGTTTGGCATTTCCTCGCGACGGGCCACCTCGTTGCTGTTTCTCGTCACGCGAAACTTAAGCGATGCGTTGCGGCTCTATCTCACGGCGCTAGCGCTCCAGCAGGCCGTGGGTCTGGGATTGACGACTTGCATCATGCTTATGGGTGCGGTGACCATCGTCTACACCGTGCTGGGCGGCGTGAAATCGGTGATCTGGAACGATTGCCTGCAATTTTTCATTTATATGGTGGGAGCGGTTGTGGCACTCTCGGTCATGGTAGGTAAATTACCGGGGGGTTGGGAGCAATTGAGTCAATTTGGCGAGCAATTTCAGAAGTTTCGCCTACTTGATTTCGATACCAGCTTGACGAAGCCAACCATGACTTTTTGGTCGGGCCTCATTGGCGGATTCTTTCTGACTGCCGCGACCCACGGCACGGACCAAATGATGGTCCAGCGATTTCTCACCGCACGCAGCGAGCGCTCAGCAGGTTGGGCGTTGGCATTGAGCGGATTGTTGGTTTGTGCGCAGTTCGCGTTGTTCTTGTTGATTGGCGTGGCGCTGGCCTGTTTCTATGCCGAATTTCCCCCCGAGATACCATTCGGCCCCAAGGATGGTGACAAAGTGTTTGCCCATTTCATTGTGCATCACCTGGGACGTGGGTTGGTGGGGCTCACGCTCTCGGCCGTGTTTGCGGCGGCCATGTCGACGCTTTCCGGATCGCTCAATTCGTCGGCGACCGCGCTGGTCAAGGATATCTATTTGCCGCTCGCCAAGAGTCAGCCCTCTCCAAAAAAGCAAATGGTCATCAGCCGAGTTGCCACCGTATTGTTTGGTGTTCTCCAGGTTTGTATCGCGGTCGCAGCGTATCGCCTGGGCACCACCGAGAGCACCGTGAACAGTGTGCTCAAGATCGCCGGATTTGCTTTGGGGCCCTTACTGGGTTTGTATTTCCTGGCCGTTTTTGCCCGCCGAGTCGAACAGCGCGCGGCGCTGGCAGGCTTTTGCGTTGGAGTGACCGGAATTTCGTATATCGCCTTGGCCACGTCGCTCCATTGGCCGTGGTACGCTGGAGTTGGAGCTTTCATCACCTTCGTTGCCGGTTTTCTGTTCAGCTTTTTCATTGTCGAAATCGAGAAACCCGCATCGCAACCCATGTGAGTACGACCCGTGAAATTCTTGCACACGACTTATTCCGCTTTCTGTCTGCTTACGGTTTGCGTCCTTGGTTATCCCAGTCATGCTGCCACAGGCGCTAGCGATGTTCCCGAACGGCCTCCGGCAGAGTGGGGGTTTGACGCCGCTCACCTCCAACGAATCGACGAGCAGGTTGCGGCGGAAATTGAAAAAGGCAACCTCCCCGGTTGCGTGGTGATGATCGGCCGCCGCGAGGGAATCGCCTTCGTCAAAGCTTACGGCGAGCGCCAAGTGGAGCCTGTCTCTGAAGCGATGACCGTCGATACGGTCTTCGACATGGCCTCGGTCACTAAGCCCGTCGCAACGGCGACCAGCATCATGCTGTTGGTCGAGCGTGGTCAGGTCCGTCTAGGCGAACCCGTGGCAACGTACATTCCCGAGTTCGCGCAAAACGGCAAGGAAACGATCACCATCGAACACTTGCTCACTCACCA
>JBGTEU010000325.1:0-4266 GCA_041747595.1 Bythopirellula sp. | reverse complement strand
CTGGAGATCGTCGCCTTCGGTACGATCTCTAGCGGCAAGTCTTCGCTGTTGAATTCGCTGGCCGGTCGGCAAGTGTTCGCCTCGGACGTCATCGGCGGCACGACTTCCGTGCGGAGCGAGGTCCCCTGGCCCACCAGCGAGCATGTGATTCTCGTCGACACTCCGGGCCTCGCCGAGGTGCGGGGCGAGGAGCGTGCAACAGTCGCCGCCAGCGCGGCAAAGAACGCCGATCTCGTGCTGATGGTGGTCGACGGTCCGCTGAAATCCTACGAAGTGAGCCTCGTCAAAAAACTTCGCGAGATGGAAAAGCGAATCGTCGTTTGCCTCAACAAGGAAGATTGGTACGACGAGGAAGAAGAACAACTCCTCACGCGGCAAATCGTCGAGCAACTGCCGGGAATCGCCGCGAACGACGTCGTCGCCGTGCGGGCCGCTGCCGTCAGTCGCGAACGCATCCGCGTGACCACAAGCGGCGAGGAACTCACAGAGGAGTATGAGGTTCCGCCCAACGTCGCGCCACTTGCCGAACGGCTCATGCAGATCGTTGAGAAAGACGGTCGCGAATTGCTACTCGCCAACTTATTGCTGCAATCGCGCGGCTTGGTTGACGAAGCGAAGGACCGTGTTCGCGCGGTGCTCGACGCCAAGGCGAACGAAATTATCAACCGATACATGTGGGCCGCCGGGGGTGCCGCGGGGATCAATCCAATCCCCCTCTTGGATTTGATAGGCGGCAGCGCCATCACGGTCAAGATGGTGGTTGATCTGGCCAACGTTTATAAACAGCCGATCGACACCGACGGCGTTGTGAAGATGCTCGAGCAACTTGGTAAAAATCTCATCGCCATGGTGGGGGCCACCGCGGTTTCCCCTGCCGTGGCTGCGGGAATTGGTTCGCTCCTCAAAACCGTACCTGGCATCGGTACGGTCGCGGGGGGACTCGTGCAAGGTCTGACACAGGCGCTCGTCACCCGCTGGATCGGAAACGTGTTCGTCGAATATTATCGCCGCGACATGCAAGCTCCGCCGGGAGGACTCGCGGAACTCGCCCGCGATCAGTGGCAACAACTCACTCGGGCCGACTCATTGCGAAAACTTGTCCAACGTGGCCGCACGGAACTCGCCAAAACTTTTGGCGACGCCAATTCTCCAGAAGATCGTGAGCGGCCATGAGCGATTCGCCAAACTTCGGCACGACACCGGCAGGAAGCCACCGCGACGTTGATTTTCACGCGGCGGTAGCTTCGGTTCGCCGTGCCATCGAAAAGTTCCAAGGCTGCACCCCCGCGGAACGCCAGGAACTCGCCCGCGATCTCAACGAACTCGAGCAGATGGCCGAGAAGTTGGAATCGGGCCGCGTCGACATTGTCGTCTTCGGCGAAATCAGCACTGGCAAATCGGCGCTCATCAACGCGCTGGTGGGCGATGAAATCGCGCAGGTGAGCGTCGAAGGGGGCTGGACCAAAGACGTGTGGCACGTCCCCTGGAGCGGCATCGGCTATTGCGTGCCGGGGCTCGCCGATTCGCAGGTCGTGCTGGTCGACACGCCGGGTCTCAATGAAGTCGACGGGGCCGAGCGCGGGGAAATGGCCCGCTCCGCTGCCGCCCGGGCCGACTTGGTGCTGTTCGTCACCGATTCTGATCTGAACGAGACCGAGTATTCGGCCCTCGTGGAACTGGCCGCCAGCCATAAGCCGCTTCTGTTGGTTCTCAACAAATCGGATTTGTACTCCCGTCACGAGCTGGAGCAACTCGTCGAGCTGTTCCGTGGTCGACGCCTGGCCGGCATTGTGGAACCGGGCAATGTCATCGTCACTCAAGCCAACCCTCGCGAGATGGAATTTGTCATCGAAGCGGCCGACGGCTCCGTGCGGCACGAATGGCGCAAACCCGCCCCCAAGATGAGCGAGCTTCGCAGCCGGATTTTGGAAGTGCTCAATGCCGAGGGCAAATCGTTGATCGCTCTCAACGCCGCGATGTTTGCCGCCGACAAGAGCGACCGCATGGGCGCCCTGCGAGTGCGACTGCGCGAAACGGAAGCGGCCAAAGTGATTTGGAGCTACGCGGTCACCAAATCGCTCGCCGTCGCGCTCAACCCCCTGCCAGTGATCGACGTGTTGGGGGGATCGGCGGTTGATGCGACGATGGTCGTGACGCTCGGCCGTATTTACGGCATGGACGTCACCACGTCGAACGCGCGGGAGTTGGTGACTTCGATTTTGAAGGCCGCGGGTTGGATCATGTTGAGCGAAGCGGCCGTGAGTTACGCTTCGAGCGTGTTCAAGGCGCTCACCGTGGGACACGGCACGATCCTGACCGCCCTCCCCCAAGGCGCCGCGGCCGGTTATGGCTCTTACATCGTGGGCCAAGCCTCGCGGCATTACTTCCAACACGGCGCGAGCTGGGGCGACGAATCGCCGAAGCAAGTCGTTCGACAAATTCTTGCGAACACCGACAAGGAATCGGTGCTCGATCGCCTCAAGACGGAAATCGGCAAAAAGATTTCTCTCAACCGCTACGCGGGAGAGAAGTGAATTGCCGGATGCTGAATTTGCGGTGTGTTTGCTTAGTGTTATACTTATTACATGACCGTCTCCTTTGAACTTCCGAACGATTTGCAGCAAGAATTGCAGCTTGCCTTCGGTGACTTGGGGCAAGCCGCCAAAGAAGCGCTTGCGGTACGCGGATACTCCGAACGCAAATTCGGCGTGAGCACCCTGCGTCGATTGCTGGGTCTTGAAACTCGTTGGGACGTGGAGAAGTGGCTCGCCGATCATCAGATCGTTCGGAACTATTCGGCAGAAGACTTGCAAGCGGACCTGGATACCCTTCAGAGTCTTCGCTAAATAACGCATAATGTTAGTCATAGCTGATAGTTCTCCGCTCCATTATCTCCTTCTCATTGGCCAAGTTGAGATACTCGCAGCCTTGTATGAGGAGATTATCATCCCCAAAGCGGTGGCAGCAGAATTATCTCATCCTAAAGCCCCCCAAATTGTAAGAGATTTTATTGCCAACCCTCCTCAATGGTTGTTGACGCAGACGCCTCAAAGACTGGTTGATATCGACGAAATTGATGAAGGGGAACTCGCGGCAATCAGTTTGGCTTTGGAACTCAATGCGGACCTTTTGCTGATCGACGATCTGGACGGCCGCAGAGCGGCTCTTCAGCGCGGCTTGAAAATAACGGGGGTTGTAGGCATTCTTTTAGAAGCATCTCACAAAGGTTTGATAGAACTAAAACCTGTCGTGGAACGACTACAAAGCGTCGGCCTGTATCTCTCTAAAGATTTGTTAAACCGGTTACTTGGGCAGGAATAACCGGGTATAGTGCCTGCGCTGCCAAGTTCCTTTTTTGCATTTCATTTGAACAATACGCATGACGCTCCCCACCATTGAAGCCAGCCTTTACGACTTTCCGAAATATTACGATTTGGTTTACGGATCGGACTGGAAACCGGAATTCGATTTTCTGCTCCAGTGTTTTGATAAACACGTCGGCAGGTCGGTAAAGCGTGTCTTTGAACCGGCCTGCGGTACGGGTCGGCTGTTGGTAAAGCTGGCCGCGGCGGGTTACAAGGTCGGCGGGGTGGATCTCAATACCGCGGCCGTCGAGTTTTGCAACGACCGGCTCGCCCGGGCCGGCTTTCCTCGCTCCGCGTTTGTCGGAGACATGTGCGATTTCACGACGCCCAAGCCGATTGACGCGGCGTTCAACACGATCAACAGCTTTCGACACCTTGCCACGCAAACCCAGGCCGAAAAACACTTGCGAGCGGTTGCCGACTGCCTGCGGCCCGGCGGAATTTACGTGCTGGGCCTGCATCTCACACCCACGAGCGTCGAACCGATGCAGGAAGAAAGCTGGGCCGCCCGTCGAGGCAATCTCGCCGTGCTCTCGCGACTGTGGGTAATCGATTGCAATACTCGCAAGCGCAAGGAAGAGGTCGGCATGAGCTTTGACGTTTACACCCCCACCAAACAATTCCGAATTAAAGATCGCGTGGTGTTCCGCACCTATTCGGCAGCACAGATGAAAACGCTGATCGAAGGAATGAGCGAATTCGAGCTCCTGGAAACTTACGACTTTGGCTACGACATCGAGAACCCGGTCGAAGTTGATACTGCAACCGAAGACGTGGTGTACGTGCTGCGGAGGAAATGACCAAGGCCCAATGACCGAATGACCAAGGAATTCGGACTTCGGGACGTAAGGACGATCGGACTCAGGGACCTAGAGTTCCCTTGGCCAACTGGTCCAAAAGT
>JBGTEU010000324.1:0-9830 GCA_041747595.1 Bythopirellula sp. | reverse complement strand
TCGTTGGCCAGCGCCCCCGCTGATGCGTAGCGAAGCTCCGAGGGCTTCTGCAGGCATTTGAGAATGATCATTTCCAAGTCGCGGCTAACCCGACGATTCAATAATCGGGGAGGCAGGGGATCTTGCTCCAGTACCAAAAGCACGGTATCCACGGGTGATGCGCCTTGAAATGGGGCACGCCCGGTGATGAGCGAATAGAGAATCGCCCCCAAACTGTAGACGTCGCAAAGCGGGCCGACTTTGCCGCGATTGCCCGCCGCCTGTTCGGGGGCCATGTAAGCGGGAGTTCCCAAAATTGTGCCCGACTGCGTGAGCGACGAGCCGCTCGCGGTCATGTGCTTGGCCAAACCGAAGTCGGTCACGTGGGGCACGCCGGCGCGATCCACTAAAATATTGGCGGGTTTAAGGTCGCGATGGATCACGCCCCGTCCATGGGCGTACTCAATCGCCCGCGCAACGCTGAGCACCCATTCGACGGCTTCCTTTTCCGGAACAGGCCCCTCGGCGACGCGGCTCGCCAAAGTTTCCCCTTCGATCAGTTTCATGCCGAAGAACTGCCAACCGTCGGCTTCCCCCACTTCGTAAATCGGCACGATGTTGGGATGCTCAAGCCGAGCAGCCGCGGCCACTTCAGCTTGAAACCGTGCCTTGTCGAGTTCCGACGCTTGAGCCCCCTGCAAAATCAATTTCACGGCGACTTCGCGGCCGAGACTCCGCTGCCGAGCGCGGTAGACGATTCCCATGCCGCCGCGCCCTAATTCTTCGACGAGCTCATAATCGCCCAATTCACGTGGCGGTTGCAAATCGCTTGGAACCTTTGGCGGGATCACAAGCGTTTCGTCGCCCTGGGAATGACTCGCTACGGCATCGACCAACAACGCGGTGCCCCACAGGGCTCGCAATTCGTCGGCCAAGTGGGGATGGGCCGCCGCGAGTTGCTCGAGGGTCGGCCGCTGCGTTTCGTCGCGGTCGGCAAGTTGCGCTAGAACTTGCGCGAGCTCGGCATCGCGCTCATCGATGTCAGGCAGTTGCGTCATGAATAGGCTACGCGATGTCGGCGGGGATGTTGGGGCTCGTGCCATCCATGAATTGACGCAGCCGACGCATGGCGCGCAAGTAACGCATGCTGGCAGCCTGCGGCGAAAGTTGTAAGACCTCGGCGGCCTCGCTGTTGGAGAGATGCTCGAAGTGACGGAGCAGGACGATTTCCTGATCCAGTTCGTCGAGTTGTTCGCACGCCTGTTGGAATCGCGTCTGTAATTCGTGCCAAGTCGCGGCCGCGGCGGGAGTCAACTCTTGATCGCGAATTTGGGCAATCAGATCGACCGAAGATTCCTGACCGGCCGCGGCCACCAACGGCTGTTCACGATCCATGCTGCGTCGTCCGGCGCCGCGATGACGACGATGGGCGTCGATCAATCGATCTTTTGCCATCTGCCGCAGCCACAAGTGAAACGGCATGACGGGGTTCTTCAAATACTCGGTGAGGCGCCGATTGGCTTCGATTAACACTTCCTGCACGATGTCGCTCGCGTCGACCCGCCGCTTGATCACTTGGTCCATGCGGAGGTCGATCATTTGGCGAATCGCGAGGCGATGTCGCTCCAGCAATTGATTGACGGCAGTGCTATCACCCGCGCGGGCCGCCGCTAGCAACTGCTCGGTATTCTGCTGATCGGGCCACATGATTAAGGAATTTCGTGGGTTATGCCGTTTCACCGAAGTTTGTCTTTCTAGTATCGCAAGCAGTGCCGTGGGTGACAACGCGTGATTGTTGAAATTGCCCTTGCGGCCAATCCCCGGCGTTTGTTAAAAGCCTTCCGCTTTTCGTGACAGGATCTCTTCTACCAAATCATTTCCAGTCCCGTTTGGCTTGTCCCGACTTCTGTCTGGACTAGCGCGCGGGGAAGGACACACACATGGCTGTGCGACGATTGTCGTTGTACGCGGCGGTAACTGCTGCCTGCGTCGTTTCGTCTTCAACACTGCTTGCGCAAAACGGCGCGGGCCCCGATCGCGCTGCAGGCCGAATGGTAGACGCGCTCTTCGAGCCGAATGCGCCTGCCCAGTTGCTGCCCAAAAATGCGCAGCCACCACGCCGCGGCATCAAACGCCCCACGCTGCAAGCCAAGCTCGTGCGCAATGCGACTGCCAAGGACGGTGCTCCGGCGTTCGCGCTCGTGGATCGCTATGGCGGAATCTTGCGCTACGTCGAACCCGTCGGAAAAATCAAGCTCGATCCCTATGTGGGCCGCGTGGTTGGCGTCCGCCACGACACGGGTGATACGCTGCTCGCCTCGCAACTTATCTTTCCGCCACTCACCCAGGGTGCCAGCCGTACGGCGAATGGCGTACAACAAGCGGCCTTCCAAGAGCCCCTCCCTGCCGGCCGACGCGCGGCAGATACCTTATTAGAACCCACCCCTGCCGATCAACCGGAACCAATCGCTGAAACTGGCGAGTCATACACCTTTGAAGGAGATGAAGAACTTTACATGGGCGAAGGTGGCCCCATGTATCACGAGGAAGGCCTGGAATTCGGAGGCTGCCCCAATTGCGAAAGTGGCACGTGTTCATTGCACGTGGGCCATGGCTATCGCCGTGGTGGCAACCCTGCGCCGCGCAGCCGTGCCTATTTGCATGGCGAGTATTTGCTCTGGTGGTTTGACGGCATGGATGTTCCGCCCTTGGTGACAACTTCCAACGCGGCCGATGGAGGCGTGCTTCCCAACCCCGGTGCCGGCGACAATCAATCGACGGTCGTGATCTACGGCCAAGATCCTTTATTGGAAGACCCGCGTAGCGGTTTCCGCGTACTCTTGGGCGTGTGGCTCGATGACTGCAATAGACAAGCAATCGAGGGTGATTATCTGTTCCTCGGGAGACTTGATGAAACTTTCACTGCCTCGGGCATCAACGGCAATCCTATTATATCGAGACCGTTTTTTGATTTCTTCCCACCGGGAGGTGGGCCGCCGCAAGAAAACGCCCAGCAAGTTTCCTCGGCCGACTTGGACGGCAGCGTCACCGTCGATTCGAGCAGCGAGTTCCAAGGGGCCGGTATTCGCTTGCGGCATAACTTGTGTCGCAGTGGTTGCGCAGATATCGGGTGTGGCCAGTGTATTGACTGTGGCATGGGCGTCGACTGCGGGATGGGAATCGATTGCGGCATGGGTGTAGGCTGCGGTACGGGAGTCGGGTGTGCCAACGATTATCGTTACGTCGACTTCCTCGCTGGCTTCCGCTGGTATCAACTCAACGAGCGGCTACAAATCACCGAAGACTTAGTGATCAATGTTGAAGCTCCAGGAGACACCAGCTTCAATGGGACGGAAATCATGGTGCTTGACCGCTTTACGACCGACAACGATTTTGTCGGCGGAGAACTCGGTTTCGATTGGGGAATTGAACGCAACCGTTGGTCGCTGGGATTGCTTTCGAGAGTCGCGATCGGCAACAACCGTCAGCGGGCTTCGGTCTACGGCTTCACGCAAACCTTCCCGCCAGGGGTTAATCCCCCACCAGACGGAGAAGAGGGTGGATTGCTAGCATTGTCATCCAATATCGGAAGTTACGAGCGTGACCGTTTCAGCATGATTCCCGAGTTAAATTTCAATGTAGGCTACAAGGTCACGCAAAGCTGCAAACTTCGAGTGGGGTACACCTTAATGTACTGGACCAACGTGATTCGGCCGGGCGATCAGATCGACCGCGAAATCAACAGCACTCTGCTTCCTGGGGTGGATCCAGCCGATGTTGAGCCGATTCCTCAACGACCAGCCTTTGCGTTTAACGAGACAAATTTGCTGATTCAGGGTCTCAATGTAGGGATGGAATACAACTGGTAATCATGGCGGGGGTCATTTGCCGATACCAATTCTCACGGACTGCACTTGCCGTCTTAAGGCTGCTAGCACTCGTGAGGATCTGCCATGTTTCCCTTCGATCTCGAATCGTTGAAATTTCCGGTACGCGGCGCGCGCAGGAATCGCCAACGATTGCCTATTTCGAGCAAGAAGCAAGTTCTGCGCGGCGCTCAGCTCTCGTTCGAGACCCTGGAATCGCGGCAAATGCTCGCCGCCGACATGGCCGAGATCATCGGTTTCGTTCGTACCGATTTGCAGGGTGATAATAATCCGGCAAATGACGTCGTTCTTGCGGGCGCTTCGGTTACGCTGTTTCGCGACAACGGCAACGGCACCTTCGACGCGGGCGACGTGCAACTCGCCACCAATTCGACCAATTCGCTCGGCCAATACTCATTCGCAGGCTTGGAAGCAGGCACCTACTTTGTGAAGGTTTCCCTCCCACCAGCCCTGCACTTTAAGCCCGGAACCGATATCCAAAAGGTCATCATCACTTTGGCCGAAGCCGAAGGGGTCGACGGCCTGCTGATCGACGATTTTGATTCTACCCAAATGGTGACGGCCTCTCCGCCTTTGCCTTCGAGCGGGGGTTCTTCGCTCGTTGACAACAGCGTCATCGGCGGTGAACGCGACATGTATGTCGAGCTCACACAGGGCAATGACCCCTTCTCGTCGGTTTCGCTTATTAGCGCCTTGGGGCTCATGCGATTGAATAGCGATTCGGAAGTCACCGGCAACGCCAAAATTATTTGGGACGGAGTCGACGGCAACGCCCTCTCCATTAACCATGCCGGCTTGGGGGGGTTGGACCTCACGCAATTCAATGGCAACACAATGACCGGCATCGCTCTCACTTCGGGGGCCGACCATCCCAACGCCAAGATCAAAATGCGCATCTACACCGATGCCAATAACTGGTCAGAGTTCACCACCACCGTCCCCGAATCACAAGGTGGGAAAGCTACGGGACTCGCTGTCTTCCGGTTCGACGACGTTCCCAGTGCCCTGGGCGGAAGCGGGGCAAATTTCGCGAAAGTCGGAGCGCTGGAGCTTACGTTCGAAGGCGTGACCGCCGTTGATGGCCAGGTTTCGCTCGTGCAACTCGTGGGTCGCACGACCAAGCGGGCTAACTTCACCGCCTCGCCGCGAATGAGCTTAGGCGATCGCGTGTGGGCCGACATCGATGATGACGGCCAACTCGACCCTGGCGAATCGGGAATCGCCGGAGTGAAACTCAACATTTATGAAGACACCAACGGCGACAACAGCTACACCAGCGGCGTGGACGCCCTGTTGGGTTCGACGACCACCGATGCCAACGGCAATTATCTGTTCCAAAATCTCTTCCCCGGCAAGTACATCGTGCAGGTCGATCCGACAAACTTCCTGTCGACCGGAAAGTTATCGGGATTGGTTTCGAGTCTCGGCAATGCCCTGGCCCCTGATCCCGACAACAACGTCGACAACGACGACAATGGCACTCCGATGGCAGGCGCCGGCGTCGTCAGCCAGGCAATCACTCTGATTGGTGGTGAAGAACCCTCGGGCAACGGCAATACGAACCTCACGCTGGACTTTGGCTTCTTCGGTTTCGATCTGGTACTCGATAAGTCGGTGCAACAAACCTCGATCGCTCCGCAGGAAACGCTCACCTACAACGTCAAAATAGACAATGCGGGCCCTTCGGCCGCCGTGGGAACGACGTTTACGGATACATTGCCCTCGTTTGTCACATTTGTGTCGGGCACGGTGAGCATCCCCGGCGTCAATCTCAATCATGCGGGTGGCGTGATTACCGCTAATCTCGGCACGATGCAACCGGGCGCCACAGTCATCATCACCATCTTAGCCAAGGTTAACAACAACGCGACCGGCACGTTGGTGAACACCGCCACCGTGGCGGCCCCCAAGGAAGTGAACCTCTCGAACAACACCGATACGGTTTCGAACCCCGTGACGCCGCGGATCGACTTGCAAATCACGAAAATTGACAGCAAAGATCCCGTCGAGCCGGGGAGCCAGTTTAATTACATCCTGGAAATCAAGAACAACGGCCCCTCGAACGCCACGGGCGTCGTGGTGACCGACATCCTACCGACCACGGGCGTGACGTACGTGAGCGCTTCGCAAACGCCCACTTCAATCAACGGCCGCGAATTGGAATTCGAGATCGGCAACTTAGCCAGCGGGGCGTCAAAAACCATCACCATTACGGTAGCGGTTAGTACCACGTTTGTGGGCACGCTCTATAACACGGTCAACGTTCGCGGAAACGAGCCGGAAACCAATCTCAACAATAACGACGACGACGAAACGACGCTGGTTCAGGCCCAACCGTCGAGCATTGGCGGCACGGTCTATGTCGACCGCAATGACAACGGCATCTTTGATCCGGGAGAGAGTGTCTTGGCAAACGTCCTCCTTACGCTTAAGGGCGTCGACAATTTCGGGGCCACCGTCGTGCGGACGACAACCACCAACAGTAATGGAAGTTATCTGTTTGACGACTTGAACGCGGGAATGTACCGGATTGTTCAAACACAGCCGGAGCGCTATAAGGACGGCAAAGATTCGATCGGCAGCCATGGCGGCTTCTTAGGCGAGAATCCCGGACCGTTTGTTATCCCCAATGACGTGACCGCCAATGAAATCAAGGACCTCATCCTCGGCATTGAATTGGGGGCCGGGATCACCGCCACCGACTACAATTTCGGTGAGTTAGCGGTCACGATTTCAAAGCGGGACTTCCTGGCCCGCTAATCGATATTCGCAGTTTGTCTGTCTCTCGGTGGAACCGGTACGCTTGCGGTTTCGCGACTATAACTGCTGTGGAACTTCAACCGCGCGTGGTGTTTCCACCACGCTTCCGCAGCGATGGCGTACCATTTTGTCGACTCCGAGAATTTTATAAATTTCCTCGCGCCAGTTGGCAAAACCTGAACTAGGTTTCATTTGGGTGGTAATCTGCCCAGACTCATCAACTGATTCACGCCTGCTTATCCTACCTGACACTCTCGCACCTACCCATGGCGCGAGAACCTTCCTGAGACACAGATCCCACGGGATCAACGAAATCCGACATTGGCGTCGCAGCAATCATGCGGCAACCGCCAAGCGGGAGGACTGACATCCATGTTCGGTCGCAACAAACATCAAGATCGTCGCGGTACTACCACGGTCGAAACGGCCGTGGTATTGCCCGTGTTTCTCCTGCTCGTGTTCGCCATTTTTGAATTCGGCCATGCGCAGTTGATCAACAACATGCTCAACAACGCCTGCCGCAATGCCGCCCGCGTCGGTGCCGTCGAAGGCTCGACGACGGCTCTTGTGCGCAGTCGTGTCGAGCAAACGCTCGGCGCGGTTGTTCCCATCGGGACCGTGAGCATTTTTGTCAAGAATGCCAGTTCGTTCGATGGCGGAGGCTCGACGCCAACGACCGGCGAGGGAATCGAAAGCTTGCCGAACGTGGAACTTGCCGATCTCGAGTCACGGGCCTTGTTCGTGGTGAGGGCCCGGGTTGCTTACAACGACGTGGCTATTGTCCCCATGCCTTTTCTGAAAAATGTCATCCTCGACGCCCATGCTTTCATGCGTCACGAATGAACTCCCCAATCGCCTTGGAGGTCTCACTTATGAAGTCCAATCGCACTCACCAACGCCAGATCCTGCGACGCGCCGCCGTGGCGGTGGAATTTGCCTTTGTCGCGCCGTTCTTGATCGGCACTGCCCTGGGAATTGTTGAACTCACGCGAGCATTCGACGCGCAAAACCTGCTGGAAACGGCGGCACGCGAAGGGGCCCGTTTCGCCTCAATGGACCGCGAAGGGATCTTGCAAGAAGGTCAATCCACCAACTCGAAGTTGGTTCAGGACGTGAAAAACTTCTTGGCCTCGTCGGGACTCGATCCTCAGAAAATCATCGTCACGGTCACCGACGCCGAGAATCCCGGGGCCCCGTTCGACCTCGATGCCCCGGCCAACGATCTGCGGCTGTTCAAAGTGGAAATCCTGGTTCCGTATTCGAACGTCAGCTACACCCCCGTGAGTGAATCGAACGACTTTAGCATGGCGGCGTCGATTATCTTCCGCAATGGTCGCGCAACCTTGTCAGAATAACCCTTGTCCCGCCTTAGATTCGGAGTATGCACCATGAGAAACATCAATCCCACCAAACAACGAATACTTCAACCGGCAAACTCCCGGCGCGGCATTATTGTCGTGCTCACGGGGTTTGCCCTCGTCGCCATCTTTGCCTTCGTGGCCTTATCGGTTGATACCGGCCGCATGGTGCTCACCCAGACTGAGATGCAGAATGCCTGCGACGCGGCCGTTTTGGCGGCGGCTCAAGAAATCAACGCCGCCGTTTATGCGGCCGGCCAAGGCCAAGGCTCGGCCAACATCGACGCCAATTCTATTGCCGTGGCGGCGGCGCGCGTCATGGCCCACAAAGTTGCCGAAGCAAATGGCACTTACATCGATCCCGCGACCGACGTTCGCTTTGGACGCCGCAAATACGACCAAGCGACAGATACCTGGCCGATCGAATGGAATAGTTCTCCTTACAACGTCGTGCAGGTGGTGGCTCGCAAGACAAATACCGATGCCGATCAACCCGATGGCGAACTGCCTCTCGCTTTCGGTTGGGCCATTGGCCGTTCGCAGGTTCCCCTGCAAACCTCGGCCACGGCATTTATCGAAGCGCGGGACTTGGTAGTCGTGATCGACGTTTCCGCGTCGATGAACGACGACAGTTCGCTGATTTCTAATCTCAGTTCCAGTGAAGTGAATGGCCTACTCGATGGCATGTGGAACGACCTGCGAATCGCCAACCCGAAGTGGCCTGGCACAACGGTAGCAAAGTTTCCTTCTACGGGATTCGGTATGGTCAATTCCGCTGCAGGCACCTATGTCTCGAGTACCACCACTTCGACCATCATGTCCACGCTGAAACTCACGGAGAACGGCACCGACGGCAAACGTAAATATCCGTTTCCGCAGGCCGGACGAAACAGCAACGGCACACCCAAATCTCGCCCCAGCAATTCCGCGAGCGACTCGCTGTGGCAAGGCTACATCAACCACGTGAAGAATTTGAGCGGCACGTACAATAGAAGGTACGGTTATCGCACGCTCATGAACTACCTACAGGAGCAACGCTTCGATCCCAGCCAGAGTGAAGACCTTTGGCGGACGGCTCACTATCCGTTCCATGCCAACCGAAACGGCGTGACGTTGTTCATGGACTTCCTGACCGAGCTCGATTTCGGCGACGAAGTCGGTTGGGTCGCTTACGGTCAATGGGCTGAGGCACAGATGACTCACAACGACGGCGAAGTGAGTATCGACATCTCCGATGACCCCATCTCGCCCGACTACACGGTGATCAACGAAATGCAACGTCGTCATCAAGCCGGCGAATACAACGGTTGGACCGCGATGGGTGACGGGATTCTCAAGGCTCGCGAATTGCTCGTCGGTGCCGCTGGTGATCCCAACGACGATGGCTACAGCCGATACGGGGCACGCCCCACGATGTTGTTGATGACTGATGGCCAAACCAACCAGTCACCCAGCGGTTGGAGCATGCCAAGTGGCTTCAAGTGGTCGGACTGGACCGACTACGATGGCGATGGCTCGGCCAACTACTCGACTTCGGATACCAAGAAAAGGTATGCCTTCTGGGAAGCGACCGAAGCGATCAAGTTGGGGATCATCATCCACACGCTGGCGGTGGGTGATGGTGCCGACCGTGATTTGATGAAAGCCATCGCCTTCGCGGGCAACGGCATCTTCATCAACGTCCCGGGCGGAGGAACCGCCGACATGGAGGCCCAACTCATCGACGCGTTCCAAAACATCGCCTCGCAGGTTCCGCCGGCCAGGTTGGTGTACGAGTTGTCCGCTCCTGCAGGTAACTAGTTCGGGAAATAGGCAGTTACCCCTGCCCTCTGGTGGTCGGTCTCGC
>JBGTEU010000323.1:0-4352 GCA_041747595.1 Bythopirellula sp. | reverse complement strand
GCGAGCGGGTGCTCATCGGCGCCTGGGCGGTGGCGCCCCTGGCGGGCGAGTGGATCCACCAGGTGTCCCTGGCGGTCAAGGCCCGCATCGGCCTCGACGTGCTGGCCGACACCGTCGCCCAGTTCCCCACCTTCAGCGAGGCCGTCCTCAAGGGCATCGAGGCGCTGGAGTAACGCTCAACGACTGGCGTCGCATCTCAGAGACCAGTGCGACGCTTCGCGCTCTCCCCGTGGCGGGTAGGCGGCGCGGCGACGCGGCGTGGTCTTTCGCCTGGTAAGCGTGGGACTCGTGATTACTTGGCTCATGACCGCCTGGCTGGCCTACTACGTCGCCGGCTTGTCCATAGAAATGTCGATTCTCTTGGGAGCCATGCTCACCGTGAGCGGTCCCACGGTCATTATCCCGCTCTTGAATCACGTCCAACCCGAGCGCCGTCTCGGCTCTCTCATCAAATGGGAAGGCATCGTCAATGATCCCATCGGAGCTGTGCTTGCCGCGCTGGTTTTCGAGTTGGTTCTTCATCGCAGCGTCGGCACCATCGCCAGCGATTCAGCTTATCGGCTCGGCCTGACTCTTCTGACGGCCAGCATGCTTAGTGGCTTGAGTGCCTGGGTATTGTTGCAAATGTTGCGGCGCTACTGGATTCCCGATTCCCTGCAAAATCCGGTTGTGTTGTCGCTCGTTGTTTTCGTTTTCGCACTCTCGAACCAACTCAACAGTGAATCGGGGCTCGTGACCATTACTCTTCTGGGGGTGATTCTGGCCAATCAACGGACGGTACCCATCCGTCATATCATCGAATTCAAGGAAAATTTACGCACCCTTTTGATCTCGACGCTCTTCATCGTGCTCGCTTCGCGCCTGAAATTCGACGCCCAAGCAATTGCGACCCTCGGTTGGCGAAGCATCGCCTTCGTCATGTTGCTGATCCTGGTTGTTCGGCCTGTTGCCGTGTTCTTATCCACCGTCGGCAGTCCCCTCACTTGGGCCGAGCGGGCATGCCTGGCTTGGATTCACCCTCGGGGAATTGTTGCGGCGGCGGTTAGCTCTTTGCTGGCGTTGGAAATCGTCAATGTCCTAGGCCCCGACGATCCACTTGCAGTAGAAGCCAACCGCTTTGTGCTCACCATATTCCTGGTCATTGTGGCGACGGTCTCGGTCTATGGCACGACGCTCGCCATGGTGGCCCGCAAACTCGGTTTGGCTCAACAAAACCCCCAAGGAATCCTTTTTGCCGGAGCCTCGTCGGCGGTTCGTGAAATCGCCGCCGCAGTCCGCAAAGAGGGCTACAGCGTGATGTTGGTCGACACCAATCCGCGGAATATCGCGGACTCTCGAATGGCGGGGCTGCCCGTGAATTTGGCCAGCATCGGCAGCGAATTTGTCCGTGAAACCATTGACCTTTCCGGCATCGGCCGCCTGCTGGCCTTGACGCCCAACGACGAAGTCAACACGCTCGCCGCCATGAGTCTCGCCGAGCGGTTCGGGCGCTCCGAAGTCTACCAAATCGCTAAACACGATTCTTCGGCGGTACGTAGCGAACGTGCCGCCACCTATCGGCGGGGCCGCATCCTTTTTGAAAAACCGATTACGTTCGATCAATTGGAGCAACGCTTTGAGGAAGGCCAACAGGTGAAAGTGACGGCGTTGACTGCCGACTTCACATTCAAGGATTTCCGCGAACGCTATGGAGACACGGCTCTCGTGCTCTTCCGCGTGGAGGAAAAGGGAAAGTTAGTCATCTCATCAAGTGAATTGGAAACGGTGCCCCGTGCTGGCCACAGGATCATCGCCTTGGTCGATCCCCTTCCCTCCGCATGAACGAAATCTCAACGCGATTCCAGGACCTTGAGCTTGGCAAGAAACTCCGTGAAGTTCCTGGCCTGCAAAACGTGGCGGAGAGAATTCGGATCGCGAAATGTCTGGGCAATATTCGCTGACAATCCAAGTTGTACGCTCGGGTCTTCCCGCGGGGTAAGCAGCAGGAACAGAATGTGAGCTGGCCGACCATCGGGGGCATCGAAATTAATCCCTGCCTCCGAGATGCCCACCACCACGATGGCGTCTTTCAAACCGGCGATCCTCGCGTGGGGGATCGCCACGCCGTTGCCGATCCCGGTCGCGGCGACTTCTTCCCGCTGCCACGCCAGTTGCTCGATATTTTCCAAATCGAGATCGTAATGCTGGTGAGCCAGGGCGATTAGTTCACGAATCGCCTCGCGTCGCGTCGTCGCCAACATTTGCCGCAAGTACAACTTCGGCGAAACCACTCGTAGCAACTGATGGGGTTGACGCTGCCGGAGCACCCAGCGCATCAGTGGGCCGCTCATCGCGCTCGTAACGATCGCCATCACCACCAGGGCGACAAACAGCTGCTGACCTATGACGCCGGCCTCGAGTGCCAACAGGCCTAAGATAATCTCCATCGCTCCGCGGGCATTCATCGCAAAGCCGACCGCCCAGGCTTCGCGCGATTGCATGCCTCCCCATTTCGCGCCGACGACGGCCCCTGCCAGTTTCCCCACACAGGCCAAAACCAACAGCAATAAGACCAACGACAGATCAAAATGCGTGACGAAGTTTACCCGCAAGCCGATGCTGGCGAAGAAAATGGGTGCGAAAATAAACGACACGAATTCTTCGAGCATCACGCGAGTGCGTTCGTTCAAATGGTCCGAGGCCCCTATGGCAACCCCCACAATAAACGAGCCAAAGATCGCGTGGATGCCAATGAACTCGGTAAACGCCGCGCCGAACAGCCCCAACGTCACGATGAAACCCAGCACCCCGGCGGGCCAATGCGTGTAGGCTTGCAGCACTGGCAGAGACCAATGCACGAACGTCCGTCCGACCGTGAGCATCAGTCCAGCAAACAGCAACGTCAACACCACCGTGGCCACAATGCTTAAACCCGTACTATGCGTACCAATCATCCCCAAAATGATCGCAAACAACGTGAAGCCGATCAGATCGTTAAAGACCGCGGCACTCACCACCACCATTCCCAGATCGGTGCGGTAAAGGTTCAAATCCATCAGTGTTTTGGCGATCACCGGAAGCGCGGAAATCGACATCGCCGTCGCGAGAAATAAAGCGAAGATCAGCGGGTCTCCTTTCTCGGGTCGGCCCAAGAGCTCGGGAATCACCCAAGCACCAATAAGTCCGAAAATAAATGGCACCACCGTTCCCAAGACGCCGACTCTCAGCGCGGCTCGGCCCTGCTGCCAGACAATCGACAAATCGACTTCCAATCCGGCGACCAACAGAAACAGCACAATGGCCAGCGTGCTGATCCCGTGGAGCACAATCGAATTGGGGCCCTCGAGCGGAAAAAGTATCCCCTGCCACTCCGGCGACAACGCGCCAAACACCGTCGGACCCAGCAACACTCCGGCAAGCAACTCGCCCAATATGGCGGGTTGGTGCAACGTGCGGGCGAGCTCCCCGAGCAATCGCGCCGTGCCAATCAGCAGCCCCAGCGACAACAGCATCACTGTCAGCTGGCTGGCTTCGAGATTGTGCACGGCGGAATCTCAGCGGAGGGACAGAAGAGTTTCTGAGCTGAGAACGAGTTTAAAACACTTGCACAGAACGAACAACGGCGCGGTTTCGCAGGCGTCTGCAGTGATATTCCCAATTCTATCGGCGGCGCTTCCGGGCGTTGCTGCACACAGTCGCTGCGAAGACCGTGGCCATCAGCAGCGATGAGGGTTCGGGGACAGTGACTTGGGCAAAGGCGACCTCGCTGTAGAACACACCGAAATTAGCAAACTTGGAAAGCACACGAACCCGTACGTAACGCGCCTCGGAATCCGCCAGGTCAAAGACCTGAACGGGCGCGGGACTAGCACCGAAACCACCCCGACCGTCGTTGGGATAGAATGTCCCCGCATCGAATGGAGTGGCAAAATCGGATGTCAGCGAAGTGATCACCTGGAGCTGGCTAGGATTGCCTGACTGAGGGAACCGCGAGAACCACAGCGCCATGCGGCCAATCGTGAGAGGTGCTCCCAAGTCGTAGTCGATGTTCACGGCCGGCTCGTCGTTGGTGTACCCCTCGGTGAAGTTGTTGCCGAAGTGCGTCGGGGCGAGGGCGATGTAGTCGTCGAAATCGGTCACACCACTTGTGTATCCAACGCTGAGCCCCGATTGATTGATGGTGTTGATAAAACCGAACGAACCGGTACCCGGCGGCTCGGTGACCCCAACCGGTCCGACAATGAAGTCGGCCCGGGCAGATGTGGACGCGAGAATTACCAGCGCAAGGGCGAAGGTGGTGCAGAGTTGCGATGGAATCACGCGGGTTTCGGTTTTATTCATTAGGCTCTCGGTGCAAATTGACAAAGATGGAA
>JBGTEU010000322.1:0-3948 GCA_041747595.1 Bythopirellula sp. | reverse complement strand
GATCGGAATCCGGGATTTGAGGCAGGAGGGCTTGCTGCCGGTCAACTCCTGCGACGACATCAACCCGGTCTGGTAGTCGACGCATGCTGCGTGATCGAACGAGTCGCGTAAGAAGATGTGAAGTAGGCAAGGAACGCACGATGAGCACACGGAATGTCAACTAGAACCCCGCGCAAAGATCGCGCATTCAACCCCTTGTACGTTAGGCGGACATCATGGGTGTTGTTGGTGGGTATCGTAACGGGCGTGCTCGTCTCCTATCCCGCGGTTTCCAAACTCCTTCAGGACGGCGACTACGACTGCTTGTATCTTGAGCGCAACACGGAACTCCACTTTGCGGACATGCCGCTTGCCCACGAGCTGAAGCGTACCGCCTGGGCGTACACCGCCCGTTATGCCGAACGCTTCCTCATGCCCGAAGAGAACATCGAACCACTTATCGGCGCCGAGCACAGCCGCTATGTCGTGCGCCAGGATGTGAATCTCATCTGCCAGGTCGACGGCGAATGCTGGCCAATGAACCACTGCCAGTTCGAACTGTACGTGCCGCAGGAAGCCGCCGTCACCGAAGGCCGGAAACTGGACAGTTACCAGGATCCCATGTGGGGCGACCGCATGGCCCGTTTCCTGAGCCCCCGCAACCCTGAAGACGTCCGGCACATGAACGAGCGCCGTGGCCGGATGCGCTATGAGCGCATGGACTACGAAGTGCTGAAGGACGGTCACTGGATCCGGCAGGGTGAAATGCAATTGATCGGCTACCGCAAGTCCATCTCCGACGAACTCGATGCCCTGGTGGTCGAAGGGGACTGTGCCTGGTATCAACACGATGCTTCCAAAGCGGGTCGGATCGTGCTGGAAGAGACTCGAGACGGCGCCTCCTGGCGCCATGAGATTGAACTGCCCGGCAGCTATCTGGATCGCGTAGCCGAGGAATCCGCCTTGCGCCTGTGGCCCAGTGTCGATGCCCATGACTGGTGGTGGCGGGACACCTGGTGGCCAAGAGACGGCTTCGAGATTGGCTATGACGAACGTTTCAGCGAGCAAGGCGCCCGTTCCCGGGGTGAGCCGTTCTGGATTCAGGACAATCACGTGTGGGACTACACCCGGGAGTTTGCCGAACGATTCGGAATGTCGACGCGTCCACAATTTTTGACTGCGGACAACGGTGGGCTTGAGGGCGCGTATGCGATGAGTGGGCAAATCGGTTGTAAAGGCCTACAGGATGGTTTGAACGGCCCGTACACGACCCGCCATGGCTTTCGATCCGAGAATCTTCACGCCGAGTTGGAGTATGTCTACTACTGTGAGGGTGGCAAGAACCCGATGTACGAGTTCTATCTGCCCTACAGTGAGCTCCAGGCCATGGGTGTGGAGGATATGGATCTCGCCGAGCAGATGACCTGGATGCCGCGAAATGTCTTGCGCGGGTGGCGTCGGGGAGAAAGCCCGGTGGAGTTGTGCCGACATCGAAGGTTCGATGTTTGGTTGTTCGGCACAAAGATTTTCCGACAAGGAACGTTCAATCAGTGGATTGATCGCTGGCGTGAAAAAGGCTTTCAATCGGTATTTTCCGGGGAAGGGAACCTCGCCTTTGATCTGAAATTATTACCCGGTATTTTCACAGTCACCTACGGCGATGGTAGTGTGAATCTTCGTAGTAGCGTCAGACAATTCGAAATCATCCATTTGTTGGAAATCCCGGAGTACCTACGACAAACAAGTTTTGAGGAATGGAATACCCACCGAATCAGGTTCCTGAAGGTTCTTGAAGCCATCTGGGTGGAGAGCGATGTGTGGATGCTGGGTAACCAGGACCAATATTTGGTTTTTGCGCTGAGTGAGAGATTTCTCGAAAAATATCTTCTAGGAGTATCGAAGTGGAACGCGCTTCTTGCGCGGGTTGAAGCAATCGCGACCAATAAGCGACAAAACTGATTTGTTCGGTAACGGGACACACCAGAAAGGGAGTTGATAGTCATGAGTGGAAGCGAAGAATCGAGAAAGACAACCTTCACAAAAGATGAGAAAACGGACTTGATCTTAGCCGATTTGGCTTACAGTGACCCACAAGTGAGAAGTAATTACGGTCCCGTCGACGGTTTTTTATTCGAAGCGGAATTTAGCCTCGATATCGAACGCCAATTGATCGCAAAGGGATATGATCCAGAACAAACAGATTTCCAAGCGAGTGTGTTCAGCAACCCCACTACTGGTGAATGGAAGATCGCCTATGCGGGTACCAACAGCGGGAAAGATCTCATTGAAGACATCAACTTCGCTACTGGTGAACATGTATATGTCAGAGGCGATCCATACGTCGCGGGTGGCCACACCTATGACTTTGATGGGGTTGCATATGTCAGCGGTGACCATATCCATCAAGCACCGGGCATTACCCAACAAGCCGTTGCAGTGGAGTACACGGCGGTAGCGCTTTCGACACTTGCCGATATGGAGGTGCCTTTCGAAAAGATCAGTACGACAGGGCACTCACTTGGCGGTGGTGAGGCTGATCTTGCAGCTGTGGCGTTCGGTATCAACGGCACGACCTGGAATGCACCCGGTACAAGCAAGATCGTCGCCAATCCGGAGTTCGACGCTCACGTACAGAAACTGATTAACGAAGATTACCCACAACTTCAGGACTACGTTCGCCCCGGTGAGGGCGAGATTGTGGCGCATGTCGAAGTCGGTGATCGGGTCAGCGACGTATCCGGCATTGCGCCGACGGGTGAGCGCAGTGCGGTCGTTCAGGTGCATACGTACGACAACGTACCGGGCGGCACGGGAACCAACGACGCGGTGTTGCAGAATGTGGTGGGTGGGATCACTCAACCATTTATCAGCGGCTTGGGTGTGATCGGAATTGAGGCGGTATCGGGTTTGTGGACCAATCACAGTCTGGGAGTCTTCTACAATGCATTGGATCCAGCCACGGCGGTGATTGCCCGCGCGCAGTTGGCCGAGGCGCGGGGAGACTACGACGTCCTGGTGACCAAAGGTGCTGACTCACCGACGCCAACACTGTCTCTGCCCTCTTCAACTCTGCATGGCATCAGTTATGTCAAGACCGACTCGGGTTGGCATAGCCAGGTAGCCAATGTGCCCCTTGCGCCCATGAACCCGGAGTTCGCGTCCCTGCTTGATGCCCATCTGGCTCTGGACGCGGCGAGAACGCATTCGCTTGCCAACCCTGAACAGTTCGTTCACACGTATGTCAGTGTCGGCGATCCTGCCCTGCAAAAGGATATGCTCAGGAATTACCAGAACAACGGCTCATTCGATAACGGCGCCGACCTGGACGCCTGGATGAATAGCGAAAACTATATCGAAAACTTACAACCCTACGACAAGGACTTCGACGGTCGAATCGATCCAGGCCAGGGGTTCAGCGACGCCGGACTGCTCGGCCCCCAACCGGTACTGGAAATAGACCTGTCGATACCGGATCCTGCGCCAACTCCGCTGAACGCACCGGACCCCGCCAACGTCGCGGTGCTGCTGGACAACGATCAGGTGATGATGAACCGGGCTGCGAACAACGACATCGTTGTGGTGGACAAGACGACCGGCGCGGTGACCGAGTACAAGTACAGCGAGCGAGGCACCTACGACACGCAGTCGACCTACGTGCCCAACGGCGACGGATCGCTTTCCGTCACCCGTTTCGATGCGCAAGGAACCACCAATTACACCCTCAGCCAAATCGGTGGGAGCACCGTGTCGCGCTACGACAACGGCACCACCATCGTCGAGTACGCCGGCGGGCGGACCGTGACCAACGAACACGTCACCGTCCACGAATTCGACGACGGCAGCCAGGTGGTGTCGTGGAAGAACGAGGCCGGTCAGAACGAGGTCTGGTCGAAGTCGAAGCGTGCCACTGGCGAGTGGGAGATCAACCACCAGGTAGAAACCCCCGCCGGCTGGCTGCCCATTCGCGCG
>JBGTEU010000321.1:0-2381 GCA_041747595.1 Bythopirellula sp. | reverse complement strand
TCTTTCCGAGGGTATCTGTCATTCTGAGGGAGCCTAGGCGACTGAAGAATCTGGCTTCAATCGTCTTGCGTATTCCTAGCGTAAGAATGCTGCCACCCAGATTCCTCTGGTCGTAGAACTCCCCTCGGAATGACATGCATTAGAAATCACCTCCGCTCCCTCTGCGACCTCCTGTAAATCAATTTGCCCTCTGATTCACTTGTGCTTCTTGCACAACTTCCAAGCGGCTTTCGCATATTTGGCATCGAGCCGCGCGAGGCGCACCTTGCGGACGTCGAGGGTTTGCCGACCCCCGCTGGGACGTTTCACCAACACGAACGGCAGGCAGACCGATTTGACTTTCAGCGGCACGCCGCCTGATTCCGGCAGATAGCAGAGTCGCACCAACTGCTCGCGCGGCTGTGTGGCGGCATCGTTGCACCAGAAGAACGACGGTAAATCGTAAAACACGTGCAGCGGAGAAACGAAATCGCCGATACGGATTTCCTCCGGCGCAAGGGGCTTTGCTAAAGAGCACCCGCCGTTCGTCTTCAACTCCTCGGCTTGCTGAGAATTTGCCATGGAAGAGAGGACAACGAAGCGTAAAGAAGGTTCGGAGGGTTTTTTACAGGAGGCAGCAAGAGATAGCAGAGGTGGGGGAGTTCGGACATTCCGAGAGGAACTCCGCGACTAGAGGAATCTGGGTTCCTTCATTGCACGCTCTCAATGCGAGTTGATACTGCAGGCCAGATTCCTCTGGTCGTGCCATAAACGATTGGTGCTGGCCCCTCGGAATGACATGCATTAGAAATAATCACCTCCGCTCCCTCTGCGACCTCCTGTAAATCAATTCGTCCTCTGACCCACTTGCGCTTCTTGAACTTTCTTGCGGCGGACTTTGCGGACCACGACCCGCCAGGGGCCGTGCTCGACGATTTCGCCGCCACTGACTTCATGGCCCAAGTGCCCGATGACCCATTCGCTCAACGTGTTCGCACCATTGGGCGGGGCATCGGCGCTGAGATCCATGCCGGTCGCCGCTTTGAGCCGCTCCAAGGGAACACCGCCCCCCACGACCCACGCCAGTCCCGAAGCCACCACGTGAGCCGGCAAGCGGTCGTATTCGTCCTCGATCTCACCGACCAACTCCTCAAGAATATCTTCGAGCGACACCATGCCAACGACTTTGTCGTTCGCGTCGCGCACGATGGCGATGTGCGTGTGCTCGCGCATCAAGCGTTCCAAACATACGGCAATGGGCTGCGTGTCGCGGAAACTCGGTAGTTGTCGCACGATGGCGCGCAACGTGGGTTCCTGCGGACTGAGTCTCATCGTGGCGATAATGTCTTTCACATTCACGTAACCGACGACAGTTTGCAGATCACCCATTTTCTCCACGGCGGGGAATCGCGTGTGCATGTCGAGATGGGCGGTAATCAGGTTGTCGCCTAAGCTGGAATTCACGTCGAGCATGCGGATATGCTCGGCGGGGAGCATGATGTCGCGCACGGGACGGGCCTGCATTTCGGTGGCGCCGTGGATGATCCCTTCTTCACGATGGCCGATCAAGCGAGAAGCCCGAGCAAGGGCCGCCGTCGCGCGGATTTCGTGGAGTTCGGCCATTTCCGGTTTGGGGCTGTTCTCGTTGCGCAAGCTCTCACCCCACGACATCACGCCCATGACCACGGTTTCAAACAGCCACACCGCCGGCCACACGCTGAAGGCAAACCACCGCATGAAGGGCGACAATCGCAAGCAAACCCATTCGGAATTGCGGATGGCAAACACCTTCGGAATCAGCTCGCCAAAGATGATGGTAAACACCGTGAGCGGCACCACGACACTCGCGATCGCAATAAAATCGGCCATGCCCGAACTGACGCCGAAATTCTCTCGAACCCAGGGGGAGAAATGTTCCTCGGCGCCGGCACCACCTACTGCCGCGGCAATCGCGCCGACCAGCGTGATTCCCAACTGCACGACGGCGAGGCTCGCCTCCATGTTCTCCTTCATGTAGTGGGCCGCCTTTGCACCCGTGCGGTTTTCGGCGGCTAGTCGTTGAAGTCGAGCGACCGTGATCGAGGCGAGGGCGATTTCATAACAAGCGAAGATCGAGTTGACGCCGATCATGGCCAGCATGACGGTGATTTCCAAACCCCACATTTAAAAGGCCTCGGGACCAAGAATTCAAGCGATAGACATGCCGCTCGAGTGCTTCATCAGTTTACGACAAACGGGGCGATTTTAAAATCGACCCCATCCACATTCCCACCCCCGCCATCAGCAAGCCGGCGAGTTGCTGGGGAAAGTGATCGCCCAGGGGCGTGGTCATGAACAAAATCCAAGTTCCCACGCCTAGCAAGATCGACGTGATGGCACCCTGGTTTGTCGCCCGCGGCCAG
>JBGTEU010000320.1:0-2881 GCA_041747595.1 Bythopirellula sp. | reverse complement strand
GGCCAAGCGGCCAGAAATCCTGCTGCCCATATTTCTGGGCGCTGTACAGGGTGAAGAGCGCAAAGAAACCAAAACCCAGGACTCGAAAGACCCAATCGGGCGCAGCGAGCCACAACCGCATGGGCCAGGCTCGCCCCGTTTCTGAGTGTACTGGCATTGGCATCTTGGAGTCGAAAATCTCGCTGGGCATACGGTAAGTATAGGACGTAAAGCGCGAATCAACCTCAAACTTGGGACCAGTAAAGATCACTGGACATACACGACTTCCACAGGGGTATGAGCCTTCACCTCATAGAGGTCGTTGCGACGATCCTGTAGCGGTTTGACACTCCCTAGGTCCCGCTGCACGGCCAAGTCGTTCAGATCGAGCTCCGCAATGACGACTGTTTCAAAATTCGGTTCGGCTTCCGCGAGAATACCATCCTTGGGGAACGCTACGTCGCAAGGCGTACACACGACGGCCTGACCATAATTGACCAAAAAACTGCGTACTTGCGGGAGATTGCCGACGCAGCCGGCGAGCACTACGTAGATCACGTTTTCCACCGCGCGAGCCTGGGCACAGTAGCGGACTCGGTGGTAGCTCTTGCGCTCGTCGGTGGCGAACGGCACGAACAGCACGTCGATGCCTTGCACGGTCAGTAGCCGAGAAAGTTCTGGAAACTCTATGTCGTAACAAATCAGAATACCGATTCGACCTAAAGGCGTGTCGAACACGCGGAGTTTGTCTCCCGGCCGGATGTCGTAGAAATGCTTTTCGACGGGGGTGATGTGCAGTTTTTCTTGTGTGTAGACATTTCTATTGGGAGTAAACAAGTGAGCGACGTTACGCAATTCTCCGTCGACTTCCACGGGGGTCGATCCCCCGATAATGTACAAGCCGTGTCTGGCGGCACACTCTTTAAAAAGTTCCAGATACTTTTCGTGATAGCAGGCGACTTCCCTCACGGCATCGAGCGATTCCATGTTGGGCGGCAACATGCTGAAAAGTTGAGCCGTAAACAATTCGGGAAACAGAAGAAAGTGGCAGTGGTATTCATTTGCCGTCTCGACAAAGAAATCAACTTGCCGCACCAGATCGTCCCACGACTTGATCTGTCGCATTTGATATTGGGCCGCGCAAACCCGAATCTTCCGGACCGTCTTTCGGATAGGTGCCCCCGCGATCAATCGCTTGGCGGGATTAAATAACGGATTTTTGAGTTCCAGCGAAGTCGCATAGTTCATGCTCTCCCCATCGGTGAGGTAAGCGTAATGAACACCGAGCACCTCGTAACCGGCCTTGAGGTGCGCAGACAACGCCGGGTCCTTGAGTTCGCCCCGTTTGACCGCTTCGATGTAGCGCTCGGGAGAAATCTTCTTGACGTGTTTGACATAGCCGGGAATTCTGCCGCCGGCGACCATGCGGCGAAGATTGAGCCTTTTCAATAAGACCTTGCGCCGCGCGTAGAGCTTGGCGGCGACCCCTTGGCCGCGGAAATCGGGATGGACCGCGATGTCTGATCCGTAGAGCGTATCTCCACTGGGATCGTGCGTGCTAAAAGTTCCAACCCCCGTGATTTCGTTGTAGGAATACCAGGGAGCAGAATCATCGAGCAGTACAATCAAAGACGAACAATAACCGATTACCCGTCCGTCACACTCAGCCAGGAACTGCCCCTCGGAAAATGCTTCCAATTGCATTTGCAATTTGCGTGCATCGCACAAACTCTCGCGCGCAATATGAGGATACGCCGCGTTCTGGCATTCAATGATTGCTGGAATGTCAGAAGACTTCCAGCGACGGACCTTTATGGCAGACTTAGGCTCAGAGGGTTTGGGCATTCAATCTCCTGTTCAATTCAACAAATAACTGCGAATGCCAATTCTAACGACTTTCGTGGCACCTACCTACCCAAAACCATTGGCCAATAATTTCATGTCACATCGCATTGCCTGGTGGCTCGTGATAAAAAAATTCTCCAAAGTCTGGATATGTTTGTTGTGGCCGATTAAGGTTGAAGAAGTGCGTTCTCTTCTGGTCATTGGCGGATTGTAAATCATGGGCATGCGGGCTTGCTGTGTCATTCTTACTTTGGGTATGTGTTGGCAGAGTGCTGTCACGGCTCAGATTTTGCCGCCGGGCGCCGTGCCGATCCAGCGAGCGGGGCCATTCAACTTCACCGAAGGTCCCCTCTACGACGGCAACGGCGGGATTCTGTTTACGAATTTGACTTTCGGAAACCTCAACAACAGCGACATCTTGCGTTATGACATCGCGGCGGGCACGACGCAGAATCTTGTACCCAGCTCCGGTGGAGCCAATGGTCTGTACCGTGATCTGAATGGAAAGATTATTTCCATGGACGGCGGCACACGCAGAGTTTCGCGGCGCTCGCCGACGAATTTGAATACGATCGAACAAGTCCTCGCCAGTCAATTTAATGGAACTGCTTTCAATAGTCCCAATGATGTGGTGATCGACTTGACGGGTGGCATTTATTTCACCGATCCTGATTACAACAATAACTTCAGCCAGCCGGAGAGTGTGTATTACATTGATCCCGAAGGGGCACTCACGCGCATCCTAACCGGTTTTGAAACCAACGCCCGACCCAATGGTATCGCGCTCTCGCCGGATCAAAGCAAACTTTACGTGGCCCTGCAGGCGCAAGGTCAAATCATGTCGTACGATGTCACTTCTCCCGGCGTCGTGACCAACGGCAGCATCTTCGCCACACCCGGCGTGGCGGGTCCCGACGGTATGACGATTGACGTAGTGGGCAATCTCTATGGTGCCGTCCAAAACGCGGTCTATGCATGGAACCCCGCGGGAGTGAAGCTATTCGAGATTCCGATGCCTCAGAATCCCACGAACGTGGAATTCGGTCCCGATGGCGAT
>JBGTEU010000319.1:0-16863 GCA_041747595.1 Bythopirellula sp. | reverse complement strand
CTGGTGGAAGCTTCGATCGACTTTCGAATCTGGTCGATCCGCTTCGACACATCGGCCTTCGCACCGCCGCCTTGGACGATAGTGGTCGCTTCTTTAGAGACGGTGATCTTCTTCGCGCGGCCAAGTTCAGCAAGCGTAATGTTCTCGAGCTTCTTGCCGAGGTCTTCACTAATCAGCGTGCCGCCCGTGAGCGTGGCAATGTCGCTAAGCATCGCCTTGCGGCGGTCGCCAAAACCGGGGGCCTTCACGGCACAGATGTTGAGAATGCCACGCAGCTTGTTCACCACGAGTGCGGCGAGGGCTTCCCCTTCGACGTCTTCGGCGATGATCAACAGCGGCTTGGCCTTCTGGCTTACCTGCTCGAGAATCGGGAGCAGGTCGCGTAAGTTGCTGATCTTCTTTTCGTGAATCAGGATGCAGGCGTCTTCGAGCACGCATTCCATATCGGCCGTTTGGTTGATGAAGTAGGGCGAAAGGAAACCCTTGTCGAACTGCATGCCTTCGACCAATTCGAGGGTCGTTTCCATCGACTTGCCTTCTTCGACCGTGATCACGCCGTCCTTGCCGACCTTTTCCATCGCATCGGCGAGTAAATCGCCGATCACGCGGTCGTTGTTGGCGCTGATCGAACCGACTTGAGCAATCTGCTCCTTGCTTGTGACGCTCTTGGAGATCGAATCGAGATATTCCACCGCCGCGTCCACCGCCTTGCGAATGCCGCGTTGCACGGCCGTTGGGTTACTGCCGGCCACGATGTTGCGAGTTCCCTCGCGCAGGATGGCGCGGGCCAGCACCGTGGCGGTCGTCGTGCCGTCGCCGGCAAGCGACGAAGTCTTGTCGGCCACTTCATGCACGAGCTTGGCACCCATGTTCTCGAACGGGTCTTCGAGCTCGATTTCCTTGCTGACGGTCACGCCATCTTTGGTGACGGTCGGGCCGCCGAATGATTTGTTGATGATGACGTTGCGGCCCGTGGGCCCCATCGTCACGGCCACCGCATCGGCCAGCTTATCGACGCCACGCAAAAGTTTGTTGCGAGCGTGATCTTCGAACATTAATTGCTTTGCCACGATTAGAATTCCTGTTTAGGAGTGAATTGTATGTTCAGGGATTGCAGAACGCTTATACGACCTTGGCCAAAATGTCGCTCTCGCGGAGAATCTTATAATCTTCGCCGTCGACTTCCACTTCCGATCCGCCGTACTTGCCGTAGATGACTTCGTCGCCGACCGAGACGGAAAGCTCGCCGCGCTTGCCGCTGTCGAGTAGCTTTCCTCCGCCGACGGCAATAACTTTGCCACGTTGAGGTTTTTCCTGAGCCGCGTCGGGAAGTACGATCCCCCCGGCGGTGATTTCTTCGGCTTCCGAGGGCTTCACGACAACTCGGTCGTCCAGCGGACGGAGATTGATTTTGGCCATGGTTAGATTCCTTGTTATTTTGCTTATTGAAAGATTGTTATTTGATTTATGTGCTTATTGGGTTGGAGAAATTTAGTGGTGAGTAAGTGAGTAGGTTAGTAAGTGAGTAAGTAAAAAACTCTGTACTTACTCACCTCCGCACTTACTCACTCCTCCGCCTACATCATCCCCGGCATGCCACCCATGCCACCCATTCCCATGCCGCCCATGCCGCCCATACCACCCATGCCGCCCATGCCGTGGTCATGGTGACCACCGGCGGCTTCTTCCTCTTCTTTGGGGGCATTCACGACCAAGGAATCGGTGGTCAGCAAGAGCGACGCCACGCTCGCGGCATTTTGCAGCGACGTGCGAACCACTTTGGCGGGATCAATGATGCCCGCGGCAACCATGTCGCAGTAGTCGTCTTTGTCGGCGTTGTAACCGTAATTCTTACCTTCCTTGGATTGACGCACACGATTCACCACCACCGCACCGTCGACGCCGGCATTCTCGGCGATGTAACGCAGCGGGTAATCGAGCACCTTGCGAATGATCTCGACGCCCAGCGCTTCGTCGCCTTGCAGATTGAGATTGCCTTTGAGGGCCTTCTCGCTTCTCAGCAAGGCCACGCCACCACCGGGGACAATCCCTTCGGCGAGGGCGGCCTGAGTAGCGGCCCGGGCATCTTCCAAGAGGGCTTTGCGCTCTTTCATTTCCGTTTCGGTCGCGGCACCGCAATTGATCTGTGCCACACCGCCGGCGAGCTTCGCCAAACGCTCTTGCAACTTTTCACGGTCGTAATCGCTGTCGGTTGAGTCGATTTCTTTGCGAATCTGTTCGGCACGGCCGGTGATGTCGTCCTTCTTGCCGCCGCCCCCAACCATCGTGGTGTTGTCGCTCTTGATGATCACCTTGCGGCACTTGCCTAGGTCCGAAAGCTGAACCGCATCGAGCTTGATGCCCAGGTCTTTGAAGATGGCCGTCGCGCCGGTGAGCGTTGCCAAGTCACCTAACATGGCCTTACGACGGTCGCCGTAGCCGGGGGCCTTTACGGCACAGACGTTGACGATGCCCCGCATCTTGTTGACCACCAATGTGGCGAGGGCTTCGCCATCGACGTCTTCGGCGATGATCAACAGGGGCTTGCTGGCCTTGGATACGGCTTCAAGCAGGGGAACCAAATTCTTGGCGTTGGAGATTTTTTCTTCGTAAATGAGTACAAGACTGTTTTCGAATTCCACCGAAAGATCGTCTTCATTATTCACAAAATGCGGCGAAAGATAGCCGCGGTCGAATTGCATCCCCTCGACGACTTCCACCGTTGTTTCGTTGCTGCGGCCTTCTTCGATCGTGATGACGCCATCTTTGCCGACTTTGGCAAACGCTTCGGCCAGCACGTTGCCGATCGAGGGATCGTTGTTGCCGGCAATCGTGGCAACTTGTTGGAGGCTCTTCTTGTTGGAAATGTCCACCGGTTCGGCGATCTTGCCGATGGCGTTGGAAATCGCTTCCACCGCCTTGGCAATCCCGCGGCTCAGGGCCATGGCATCCGCACCCGCGGCAAGCATCTTGAGCCCTTCACGGAAGATGCCCTCGGCGAGCACGGTTGCCGTCGTCGTGCCGTCGCCTGCAACGTCGTTGGTTTTGCTGGCGGCTTCCTTCACCAGTTGGGCACCGAGATTCTCGAACGGATCATCGAGTTCGATGTCTTCCGCCACGGTGACGCCATCTTTGGTCACCTTCGGCGAGCCCCACCCCTTGTCGAGCACGGCATTGCGACCCCGGGGGCCGAGCGTGCTGCGGACGGCGCGGGCGAGTTTCTCGACACCGGCCGCCAAGGGCTTGCGGGCTTCATCCTCAAATAGCATTAACTTGGCCACGATTGACTCCTCACTTACATGCGTTGATCAGTGCTCTGTATTCTTGAAGGCACAGTATTTTTAAAGACACAGTGTTCTTAAAGTTTTCCAGAGCGACAGTTTAGTATTTGCTGGCCGCTTACAGGAGCGGCGGCGATGATTCTTTATTAGCGGTTCCTGGGATGTCGCTTTTGGCAGACAGACCACTACGTGAGAGGGGCAAAACGCAAGGGTCATGCCAACTTGCTGGCAAGAGCCGATCGTCTATCACTTCTCAGCGAAACTCGCTGAAATCGCGAAGTCTGCTCTGTCCTGTCTTGGTTCACGCACCTCAGGGAAACGTGCCATTTTGGCAGGATTCTCGGTCAGGCGGTAGTGGGTCCCCAAAGCTTTTGGCACATCGCTTGCTCCAAAGTCAGCAAAACAGCTTTGAAAGGACCGCGCTAATCAATTCACTGCCGCAAGTTTGATTTTTGGGTATTAATTAGTTATTACCCAAAGCCTTCTCCATGAAGGCAGGCGTTTCCTTCGAGGTTCTCTCACCGCAGCACTCTGCTGCATGCCGGATCTCGTTGCCAAACCCCCGAAAGGGGTGTTTTCGCCGGTTTTACTTGTGGTTTTGTCGAGCCATGCCCCTTTCTGACGTTTGCTGTCCACGGCGTGCGATTCGTCTTCCTAGCTCAAAAACCGCTGTGCTTTGACTGATTGTGACGTTGAAAAAATCCGCCCTCCAGGGTTGGCCGTTCGCTCTTCGGATTAAGAAGCGTTTCACCATTTTGGTGAAATCGGCTTTGCATTTTGGTGAATCTGCGCAAGTCCTTTATTCACTGCCAGTTGCGGTCGCCAGTTATCGATTGATCGATAAACGACCAGGTGAGGAATTCTATGCAACTCACTCATTGGTAAGTGTTTAGGTAAACTTCATTGCCATTCACCGAAATGAGTCACTTGAATCTCGAATAGCCAGTACGGATGAGTACCGATCAGAGATTCTTTGCATTCCAAGACACTCCAAACCATTAGAAAATCGCTGGAATTCTTTGCTAGCGGCGGGTTTACGCCAAGCGACTAGATCGAAGTCAAGCTGTAATCCTGGCTTGGCACGACCGTTGCTATCATTTACTGCGGCAATTGGGTCACAACTCGACTTGGTGAGTCTGTGACACTCCCCGACAAGCCAAACGGAACCAAGACAAGAGGGATTCGACTAATGAACGCGGAACAATCTCTGCACGACTGCGACGACGATTCGTATGTCCATTTTACTTCGCGCGCTCCCCGTCATCGGAGCTCGACCGAACCCGACCGCACCCGCGCCAAACGGCGCAACTTCAAAAAGCGGTCTACCCCCTGTCCCGTTCGTGGCATGGCTCATCGCCGCAATAAACCGATGATGTGGTAGATTCTGCACTCGATTTATTCAGCGAAGCGAGCAATTCCGCAAAAGCCGACTTGATAGTGTACGGGCGAACAGTTATCATGGGAGAGCTGGTTCAGTCCCTGGAGAACTGTCATGTCGATGCCCTGTGAAGTTGAAGAAATCGCTCGGGCTATGAGCGAAGCTTCTTGCGATCCTCAAGTCTCCCATCAGGAAATGCGAGAGCTCTACGACGAACAGCAGCGTCGCCTGGCTTGCCCCAGTTGTGGCGAAGAGCCGTTTATTGATTGACCAGGGGTCCATGAGGTGAGCGGATCTTTCTTTAGCTCGATGCCGTTGTTCGCTTGGCAGAGATAATCTTGTCAAAGCGCTGAGAATTGGTATCGTAGCCGACGTTGATTCTCCGCGCTGATTTTCCATTCTTGGTCACCGAGGGTCGACTTTCGCCAAGTATGCCCTTGGGGGACTGATGGAAGACTTTGCCGAGCTGATTCAGTCCGCCGCCGACGCGATGTTCATGCCCTGGACGGTCGCGATCTTGATGTTCACGGGGCTGTTCTTCACAGTCCGACTCGGATTTGTTCAGATTCGTCGACTTCCCGAAGCCGCCCGCACGATGTTGCGGTCCAAGCAGACCGACCCCGGTGGCGCCCTGCCGCCGGTTCAAGCATTTATGATGGCCCTGGCCGCCACGATTGGCACCGGCAACATCGCCGGCGTAGCGACGGCCATCGTCTCCGGTGGCCCAGGGGCACTCTTTTGGATTTGGTGTTATGGTTTTTTCGCCATGGCCATCAAATTCGCCGAAGCGGTCTTGGGGCTGGAATTCCGGATCTCGCGAGGCGATGAAACACTGGCTGGCCCCATGTATTATTTGCGCGACGGCGTTAAGTCACCGGCGCTAGCATGGATTTTCGCGTTCGTGGCGGGGCTTGCTTGCCTGTTCACGACTCCCCTCACGCAACCCAATTCCGTCGCAGTGGCCGTGGGGAGCCAATTAGACCGCGCACAACTGAGTTTGAGCACTTTTTCGATTGGCGGCATGGATATCAATATCAACCGGCTTCTGATCGGGTGTGTGCTGGCCCTGCTCACATGGCTGGTGATCATCGGCGGCATCCGGGCGATCGGCCGCGCAGCGGAGTGGCTTTCACCGCTTAAGGTGGGGCTGTACATGATTGGCGGGATCGTTGTCATTGGCATGCACGCCGCAAAATTGCCGGAAGTCTTGGCGCTCGTGTTCCGCGAGGCATTTTCCTTTCAAGCGGGGATCGGCGTCGCGGGAGGGGTCAGCATTTGGACCGCGCTTCGCTACGGCTTGGCGCGAGGAGCGTACGCCAATGAAGCGGGCTATGGCACCGCGGCGGTCGTCTACGGCGTCGCCAAGAGTTCTCAACCCGAACAGCAGGGACTCAACGCGGTGATGGAGGTGTTTATCATCACCTTCGTCACCTCGTCGATCAGTGCGCTCTCGATCTTGCTCACGGGCGTGTGGAACAAGGGAGAAACGAGTTCCGCCGTTGTGGCAGAAGCTTTCAACGCGGCCATGCCCGGGGTGGGGGGCTGGATGCTCGCGATTTCGGTTTTTCTGTTTGGTTACACCACGCTCATCGGCTGGGCCTTCTACGGCGAGCAGTTCTTGGAATATCTGTTTGGCCCACGAATCATCCTGCCCTATCGCTGGCTCTACTGCGTGTTGATTCCGTTCGGCGCGGTCGCGAAAGTCGATACCGTGTGGGCCTGGGGCGACATCCTGAACGCCTTGCAGATTTTCCCGAACCTCGTCGGGCTCTTTCTCTTGAGCGGAGTCGCGGCCGCCGCAGCCGCCAAGATGCGCGACTGATGGTTTTGCTTGGCAAACGCATCGAAAAAATGAGCCCAGCGGGACTCGGACCCACGCGTCATGATTTGGGTGATGTCTTGGAATGCCCCGACGAATTTCTTTCAATCGATTACTTTTTCTAAGTTGAGTGACTTCAGCGCCTTGCGCGGGTTCGCGTAACCAAGGGAAGACATCGGTATCTCGTTGAGTTTGAAGGAAACATCATGCGGCGAGAGTTCGCCTTCGGCCAGCCAGATTTTGGCGTGGTAGACGAGATCATTCATCGAACCCGTAACACTGCGGTTAAGCGCCTTGGAAAATCGTACCGTCCCCGTGGAGGGAGCGACAAACCGCTGGTAGAGAAACTCTTGGCCATCGTCGGCCATAAACTCGCGGACCTGGCTAAGTCCGCGTCTAAGAAGTTCGTTATCGTCCGTGATACCCGCGCCGTACACGACCGTCGAATAGAGTGAGGCGGTATTAGCCAGCAGGATGTACTGCGCCCGGTCGGCCGTAAACAGGTGAGCCGACCAATCGGCAAGAGGGTTCGTATCTAGCGGCAGCACGCGCGTCGGCGCCGTCTTGATCTTCTTGGCGAGCTTCTGCGTGAGGCGAATGATCATGGAATGCTTGGGAAGTGAACTAGTCAAACCCCGTTGCGGGCGGCGGTTTCCAAGCTGGTCACGTGCAAGAGGCCAAGAATGGCCATGCCGTCGGTTTCCGGGTCGATCACGACGAGCCGCTGTTTGCCGACGGCCAAGTTCTCCGGATGACGAACCGCGTGCGCTTCGCCTCCGGAAAGTCGAATGGTAAACGGCTCGAAGGGCCGGCGTTGGTGGAGCTGATCAACGGCATCGCGGGTTATCACGGTTGGCGTTCCTCGTACTTCAAGGAATTTGGAAAATCGCTTTCGCTCAACCTCAATTATAGCAGGCAATCGTAACGCCGATCGGTCTCTCGGCAGGAAAAAAAATGAGCCCGGCGGGACTCGAACCCACGACCCACGGATTAAAAGTCCGTTGCTCTACCAACTGAGCTACGGGCTCATTCTTTCTTGAAAGGCGAAAGAGGAATGTGGAAAGGGGAATTGGCGATCCGACTTTCCCCTTTCCACGTTCGCATTTTGAGTAAGTAGGGATGACAGGAGTTGAACCTGCACTCCCGAAGGAACTGGAACCTAAATCCAGCGCGTCTGCCAATTCCGCCACATCCCCGCTACAATAAATCAAATCTCGTCACGAATTGCAGTACAATCCTGTGCAGCACCAAAGTATAGTCGCCGCTTGGCGTTGCGACTAGGCGTCACGAAGTTGTTCGTAAACGAGCGATTTGTACCGCAAATAAAGCGTTTCCATGAGCGATATGCCGACCAATTTGCAGGCCCTCCGCGGCGAAGGCCTGCTGCGTGTCACTTGGCCGGAGGGCGAAACGGATTTCCCGCTTGCCTTTCTCCGCGGCCAGTGCGCCTGCGCCCAATGCGTGAACGAATGGACCGGCGAGCAGATCCTCGATCCCGCTTCGGTGCCGGCCGACATTGTGATCCTAAAGATGGACCTCGTCGGCAGTTATGCGGTTCGCATCGAATGGTCCGACGGACACAATTCGGGCCTGTTTACCTGGGAAAGGCTGCGAGAACTCAGCCGGAAGTTATAGCGTCGAGTCGCTGCCGGGGGCGTGCGTCGGCGTGAGTGGCACGTCAATCTGGCGAATCACGCCGCGAGTTTCCACTTCGAACCGAATCGTGGAGGCATTTTCGGCAAGCAGGCTTTGCACCCGGGCGAGCAATTCATTGCGATCCACAAAGCCGTTGCCTTCAACGCTGTAAATACGGTCGTTCACCTGGAAGCCGGCCTGTGCGGCGGGGGAATGGGGCACCACGCGGGTAATATAAACCGATTGCGGCTCGACCGGATCTTCACGCCACGACAGCCCCAGGTGAACAGGATTGCCGGAGAGCGGCACTTCGAGTTCCAACGGTTCTTCAATTCCCGGTCGCTCGACGGTGAGTTGCAGAAGCGATTCGCTGCGGAGCGCCAAAGTTTCGAGCATGGCGGCGTTTTCGATCTTCAGTCCATTGACCGCCACGATCTGGTCGCCAGGGACAAGCGGGCTTTCACCATTGAAGACGCGTTTCACCTGCATTTTGCTCGGTTCCCCGGGCACGGCATCGCAAGTAAAGCACAACCGCGAAGCCAAGGGGGGCAGGGGCCGTTCCACCCGTCGCTGCGTGAAGGGGGTCTCCATCCGCGATTCGCCGCGGAAAGTGGGCAGCGTCTCCGCATCGGCGAGTTCCGAGACTTTTTCTAGCAGATAGCCGGTGATCAGGCGAATGCCATCGACGTTGATTTTCTCGACGTCATCCGACGGGCGATGATAATCGTCGTGCAAGCCGGTGTGGACGTAGATCGACGGAATCTTGGCTTGATAGAACGTCCAGTGGTCGCTGTTTTCTTTGTATTCCCAACTGAAGTCGAGCCACGCCCGGTCTTCGAGTCGTGCCGAGCTCATTTGCCGCCGCAGGCCGTTGCCGCAGCGAGTGCCGCCGACTTCGATGCGGCCATTGGTCAGCCGGCCCACCATGTCGAGGTTGATCCCCAGCTTTACACTGTCGAGGGGCACGGTCGGCTCTTTGGTCCAATGGGTGGAGCCGAGCAAGCCTTGCTCTTCGCCGTCCCAAAACGCGAAGAGTATCGACCGCCGCGGGCGATGCTCGGTGCGGGTGAGTGCGTCGATCAATTCCAGCACCGCCGCAACGCCGCTCGCGTTGTCGTCGGCCCCGTTATGAATGAAGCCGAAGGGGCCGAAGCTATTGCGGCGGTTGCCGTAGCCGACGTGATCGTAATGGGCACCCACGAGCACGTATTCTTTTTTCAGCGCGGGATCATTTCCTTCAAGAACCGCGAGGATGTTTTGTGAATTTCCACGAAAAGGCTGCAGATAGCTCTTTCCGCTTCCCGCGGGTTGCAGGCCGATTTCTTCGAGATGCTCGATGATATATTTTGCCGCGGCATGCCCGCCGCGTGAGCCAGCTTCGCGGCCTTCCAAGGTATCGTCCGCCAGAAAATGGACGTGCCCCGTAAGTTCTTGCACGGTGATCGAAGCGTAGGCAATATCAAACCAGGCATTCTCTGCCGCCTGTAACGATTGCAGGGAGGCGCAGCAGAGGCAGGCCACCGCGATCAATCGCTTCAGCGGTCGAGAGCAACTGCGCAACTTCCAGGATTCGTGGATCATCAATTCATCCTACAGCGAAAGCAGGCAAAGCGAACAGATGAGCCGTCTCATCAATATCTTCTGATATCCTATCGACCAGCTTGGGTGCCAACTGCGCAAAGACCTTTCGAATTTTGGTTCGTAACCGTGATAAGAACCCAATCGATCGAGCAGCCCCTGCTATTTACCGATGCAAAATTGACTGAAAATACGATCCAAGACGTCGTCGGTGTAGACAACTCCGACCACGCGGCCAAGCTCTTGAAGCGCGCTGCGGATATCGACCGCAATCAACTCTTCGCCGCCACCCTGGCGAACAAGAGCGACTGCCGACTCGAGCGATTCTTGGGCTCGGTGCAGACTATCAACACATCTTGCCGCGGTCGATGCTACGGCACCACCAAACTCGACGTTCGCCCTGCCGATTGCCTTGGCGACCGCTGTGGCGAGTTCGGTAAGTCCCACGCCAACCCGACTGCTGCAAGCAACAATCCGCGGGTCAGCGGGCAGGCTGGGTTGCTCCGCCAGCAAATCAATCTTCGTGACTGCCAGCAGGCTAGGTTTTTCAAAGTTGTCGGCCGCAAAGTCGTCAATCTCCGCGCGAGCGGCAGGCTCGGTTGAATCGAGGCAGTGGACCATGCAATCGGCCTGGCGACGTTGACCTTGAGTCAACTCTTGAGCGAAGCCGGCCAGGGAAGCATCGGTCACCAGCGGACCCACGCCGGCGGTATCAATCAATTCACAGACCTGTCCCTGAAGATTCACCGCCGTCGCAAGATAATCTCGGGTCGTGCCCTCCTGTTCGGAAACCAACGCTCGGCTTTGTTCCACCGAGGTGGCAAATTTTTCCACGAGAGCGTTGAACAAGCTGCTTTTGCCCGCATTGGGTCGGCCCACCAGCACAATTTTCGGTAAACTTTGCGGCTGGTTGCGGCTGGACAATTGAGCGAGCGTCGACGCGACCAATTCCTGGGCCGCTGTGAGTTGCCGTTCGATTTCCGCGGCCGAAATAAAGCTGATATCTTCCTCGACGAAGTCGAGCCCCGCCTCCAAATGGGCGAGGAGCTGCAGCAATTGTTCCCGCAAGTTGCCGAGCGGCTTCGACAATCCCCCCGCAAGCTGGTCCAAGGCGGTGTCGAGCGACGGCGAATCCGCCGCGTCGATCACGCCCAGCACCGCCTCGGCCTGGGTAAGATCGAGCCGCCCCGCGAGAAACGCCCGTAAGGTGAATTCCCCCGGCTCGGCCACCCGCGCCCCGTGCAGGCAAAGCGTGGCGAGCATTTGCTCCAAGAGGGGCGGCGAACCGAGCGTGTGCAATTCCGCGCTCGGTTGCCGGGTGTAGCTCTGCTGGTCAGGCCACAAGAAGATGTCGCAAGGAATTGCGCACAAATTCTCGGTAAAAAATTCCCCCGAGATCACTCGCGCGGAATTAACAACCGTGACTTGGTCCGTTTCATCAAAGGATCGAAAGCAGCCTGCCAAACAAGAAATGGCATGCGGGCCACTGACGCGAATCATTCCCCGGGCCGCACCTCCCGCGGCGGTACCAATCGCGGCGATGGTGTCTGCCAGATCGGGAACCATGATGACGAGCGATTATCGTTTCTTTTTGGAGCGAGCTGTATCGCGGCCGGTGGCACCGTTCTTCTTGCGATGAGGACTGATCGAATCACTCGCTGAGGGAACTATGGCAGCTGGTTTCATGGAGGGCATCAACTTCCGCTCGGCAATGCCCCAAATGCTCGACGCGATAAAATAAATGCACAATCCCGCGGCAACTTTGTAGAACAGCAGTCCCATGAAGACCATCATGTATTTCATGATTTTCTGCTGCAATGCCGCCTCGGCGTTGACGGGTTCGGGCATGAACAAGGTCTGTTGCAGCAGAAACAAGGCGACGGTCACGAGCGGCAAGACATTGAGATAAGGCCCCAGGCTAAAAAAGCCCTCACCGCTGCTGATGAAAGTGGGCATCACCGCCGACCAATTCAGCAGCATGTCGGGCGCAGCCAGGTTGGAACACCACCTGACCGTGTCGCTGATCAGCGGGGCCTGCCGCAATTCCACGTCGACGGCCAACGCGCGATACAGTCCGATAAAAATCGGCAATTGAATAAACATCGGCAAGCAGCCGGCGAGCGGGTTGATGTTGTACTTTCGGTACAGCTCCTGCATTGCTTGCGATTGCTTGGGGGCGTCGTTTTTGTATTTTTCCTTAAGTTTATCGAGCTCGGGTTTCAGCTCCTGCATCTTGGCCATGCTTTGAACCTGCTTGCGGCTGATCGGAAACATCAGGCTCCGCACCAACACGGTAAGCATGATGATCGCAATGCCGTAGTTACCCACCCAACCATAAAACAAATGCAAGAGCGCCAACATCGCGCGGGCGACCGAGCCAAACCAGCCGTAATACATCAAGTCTATGAGCGTGTATTTTGGATCAGCCGGTGAGACGTAATTGGTCAACAGCTCGGGGCGTTTTGGGCCGGTGAAGATGTTGTACGTATGGGTGAGTGTCTCGCCAGCTTGCAAGATGTTCACTTTGCTGATCAGCCGGCAAGTGACGTTCGCATACAAGCCATCGTTGGAGCGGGCCTTGGGTTTGGGGCTCAGCGAGACGGGGTGGATCACTTCCAACCAAACCTCAGAGGGCGACTTTTTTACGGGGAGCAACGCCGCGGCGAAGTATTGCGCGTCGACCCCCATGAAGGCCATCGAGCCCCCTTCAAAATCAGTTCCTTCTCCGTTGGCAATTGTCGTTGGCGACTGCTCGGCGGCATCGCTGCCGAAGTAGCGGCCCACGACATCGCGTAAGCCAGCCGCACTCCAATGGCGACCAAACTTGCGGGCATACCACCAGCCTTCGATCGGCAGCCCATTGGGTCCGTCAAGTCGGTAGGCCAAATCAATCGCTTTGTTGTCGAGGTTGCGAATCTCGACGTCCAGCGTGATTCCATAGCCTGGATAGTTTTTGTCGTCGTGCTGATCTTCGGGAACGGGTGACAATTTGTAACGCTTGATGAGCTCCAACCGATACTGCGGAAGCAGCTTGCGGAACGTTACGCTCTCGGCGTCGTGGGCGGTGATCTCCCAAAAAGTCTCACGTAGTTCAACGCCGTTGATTTCCAAGGCTTCGGGAATGTCGTCCTTCGCGGGGCGGATCTTGTCCTTGCCCACGCTTTGCATCGTGAACAAGAACGACGGATCGTTGACGAATCCTTCGGGGAGCGTTTTCGTGCGCATCAGCACGTTTTCGCTTTCGGGGCGGAGCACTTCCAAAGGACGCCAGCCGAGCGTCGCTTCGAGTTGGCGGGGACCTTCATCTCCACGGGCGATCGTAAAGGCAAACTTCGCCCTGGGTTTGCGGCGGGCGAGCAACTCCGCAAATTGCCGCGGTGTTTCGAGCGCGATCGTTTGATCTTTTTCAATGACCGACATGATGCGGTCGCCGACTTGAACGCCCGCGAGCGCCGCGGGGGTGCCAGCACCGACGACTTGAACTCGCAATCCTCCCGCAAGATCGGGCACGAGTTCCAAATGCCCTAAGTAACCGCCGCGATCTTGCAAATCACGGTAATCGTGGCTGGCAAGTTCCACTCGCCGTACGGCAGCACCTTGGTTGGTGAGCGTGTAGAGCAACCGATAGGGCGAATTTGAACCTACCGACCCCAGCGTCAAATAAGTGAGCTCGGCTTGCTGCTCTTCGGGGAGCTCGGTGAGCTCGCCGACCGCCTGTTCGTCGGCATCAACCACGGGGGCCGCCTCGACTCCGGCATCTTCTCCTGGGGGATCGGCGACAGCTTGCTGCTTTTCGCCGGGGGGCGGGAGTTGCTTCGGCGGGCGTGGCGGAGCCATAAACATCGCATTGAGCACCAACACCGCAAACGAAAGCGAGAGAAACAGAATTATGCGGCGTTGATCCACAACAGCGGGCTTTCTTCTAAAAAATGACGCGTGCTTGGGGACTCGCGTTCTTGTACAGCTTGGCGGAAATTGGGAGCGAACTGAAAGCTCAACCCATCAGAGAATGAACTCCGCTGAGAAAGATTCGTTCGCTAACGGCCTTCCTTGATGCGGTCGCCCAGAAAATTATCCAGATCGGGAGTTTGATAGATTTTTTCCGCGGTCTTTTCGTTGTCATATGCCACGCGGTGGAACGTCAGCTTGTTGTCTTCCTGCACGATGTAACAAGACCGAGGGTCACCGTCACGGGGTTGCCCCACCGACCCAACATTCACCATGAATTTTTCGTCGCGGAACTCGAAGACATTATTCGATTGTTCGGGGGTGATGAACTCGAGGCTCGCCAGAAAAATTCCCGGCACGTGGGTGTGCCCTTGGAAACACCCTTTGGTGATTAATCCGAAAAGTTTTTCCATTTTCTTCTGGTTGTAGATGTCCTCAGGGAAGACATATTCATTGACCGGGTTCCGCGGCGAGCCATGCACATAGAGCCACGGATCGTCGCGATGGACACGGGGTAGGGTCCCCAGAAAATCCCAGCGACGGTCGATCTGATCGCGTGGACCCGTGGAATTCTCAAGTTGGTTGCGGGTCCAAAAAATCGCCCGTTCGGCGCCGCTGTTGAAACCTTCGGGGTCGAACATGGCCCCTTGATCGTGGTTGCCCAACAGGCAAATCGAGGACTTGTCGATCACCAGATCGAGGCATTCGCAGGGATTCGGCCCGTAGCCGATAATATCGCCCAGGCAAAAGACCTCTTTGATTCCCTGATCGGCAATGTGGGCGAGTACCGCCTGCAAGGCTTCGAGATTACCGTGGATGTCGCTGATAACCGCACGTTTCACCGGAGAGACGACCTCACATCAACTAGCTTAACCCGAAGTTGCTGGACTAGCTTGAGAGCATCCCCTCAGGCCCGCGCACTCGTGTAACGCGGCGGCTCAGTGTCTTCACGCCCAGACGCAGTGTCTTAACGCGGCGACGCAGCGCCATTGCCAAATCGCTAGTCTAAGTACCGCCCGAAAGGGGGTCAAGGACGCCCCCGCTTCCGGGATAGTGGCTTCCCCTGAATCGACCCCTGTGTTGAGGCAAACCGAGCTTTTTTCCGTAGGGTGGGGTCATACCGAGGTCCTCCCTAGGAAGGGGCCCAGCCGGCTGGTAGTTTCAAGGCGGACCCGATTTTCATTTTTCTCGGAGCAATCCCTCTTTTGCGAATTCTCAGTCTGGAAACAAGTTTGCGGCAAGGGAGCGTGGCCACACTGACGGGTGGGCCAGGTGGTGCGGAGATCATCCGTGAACTGCCACTTCCCCCCAATGAGCGTTCCGCGCAAACCTTGCTGCCGACGCTGCACGAGTTACTGCACGCATGTCGCTGGCAACCAATGGACATCGAATTGGTTTGTGTGACGACTGGTCCCGGGTCGTTCACGGGGCTTCGAATCGGTGTTACCGCGGCGAAAACCCTTGCCTTTGCGGTTCAAGCCAAACTTGTCGGCATGCACACTTTGGCTGCGTTGGCGGCGAGCGTGCCGAATCGCAACGGACGACTGTGGGCGATCCTCGATGCGCAGCGGCAAGAATTATTTGTCGCCTGCTTCGAAGGGGTGGAAATGCCGCACGTGCCGGACACGAGAATTCTGTCGGTTGACGATTGGCTCGCCGAATTAAGAACGGGCGATCAAGTAATCGGCCCGCCGCTCGCGCAACTTGCCGAGCGTTTGCCCAGCGGGGTTTCGACTGTCGATTCAGGACTGTGGCAGCCACAGGCGAGTGTGGTAGGACAATTGGGTTACGCGGCGTTCCAAGCGGGCGAACTGGTTGACCCGGTGCAACTAGTGCCGAACTACTACCGCAAAAGCGCCGCGGAAGAAAAAGCCGCGGCAAAACAACCCTAGCCGGCGAGCAACGCTTGCCGGGATGGGCCCGGCCCGCCTAGCGGCCCAACTACGCCTCCAACTCCGTAAGCACCTCTTCCGCCGCATCAATCGTGTAATCAATATCCGCTTCGCTATGCGCCGCCGAGACGAACAACGCCTCGTACTGGCTGCAGGGCAAATAGACCCCGCGATCCATCATCCCCCAAAAGTACCGCGCGAAAAGTTTTGTGTCGCACTGACTCGCCGATTGCCAGCCGGTGATCGGTCCTTCGCCAAAGAATAGCGTCATCATGCTCGCCACGCGCGCGAAGCTATGTTTGACACCCGCGGTCTCTGCCGCATGGCGAAGGCCTGTTTCCAAACGAGTGGAAAGTTGTTCCAGTCGCGCATAGGGCGGCTCTTCTTGGAGAATTTTCAACGTCGCGCAACCGGCCGCGGTGGCCAGCGGATTGCCGCTCAGCGTGCCCGCTTGAAACACCTTGCCGGCGGGGAGAATGTGATTCATGACTTCGGCTCGCCCCCCGTATGCACCGACAGGGAGGCCGCCCCCCACGATTTTTCCCATCGTGGTGATGTCGGGCTGTAACCCGAGCCATTCCTGGGCCCCGCCAAAGGAAACGCGAAAGCCGGTCATCACTTCGTCGCAAATCAAGAGCGCACCGTGCTCTTGCGTGAGCCGCGTGAGCGCCGCACAAAAATCCTTGGTAGGGATCACGACTCCCATGTTCCCCACGACGGGTTCGAAAATCACTCCCGCGATGCGCGATCCATGTTCGGCGAAGGCCACTTCGAGGCCGGCGACGTCGTTGTATTCCAGCACGAGTGTGTCCTTCGCCGTGCCGGCCGTGACGCCAGGTGAGTTGGGCGTGCCGAGCGTGGCCGCGGAACTCCCTGCCGCGACCAACAGGCTATCAACGTGGCCGTGATAATTGCCCGCGAACTTGATAATCACGTCCCGGCCTGTGAATCCGCGTGCTAAACGGATTGCGCTCATCGTGGCTTCGGTTCCCGAGTTCACCAGCCGTACTTTCTCTACGGATGCGACGGCGGCGATGATTCGCTCGGCGAGCTCGCTTTCCGCTTCGGTCGGCGCACCGTAACTTGTGCCCCGCTCGACCGCTTTATTTAACGCCGTGACAACCGCCGGATGGCGGTGACCCAGAATCATCGGTCCCCAAGAACCGATGTAGTCGATGTAGCGATTGCCGTCGACGTCGTAGAGGTACGCCCCTTCGGCGCGGTCGATAAAAATCGGCGTGCCACCCACCGCACCAAAGGCACGCGCCGGACTATTCACGCCGCCGGGCATCAAGGCTTGCGCCCTCTCGAAGGCGGCTTCGCTTCGCGGAC